>CAXTTX010000511.1:0-3807 GCA_964247045.1 uncultured Verrucomicrobiales bacterium
CTGCGCCTTCCTGCCGGCGATCGGCCTGTTGACGGTGTTTTTGCCGGATGTTGAGGGGGAGAAGTGAGGAGGCGTTGGCGGTCGTTTAACGCGAGGCGCAGGGTTTTCGTGGGGTTCTGTTGTCCCTGTCGTACTCGGGAATCGAAGGGGCGACGGAACCCACTGAAGTGGTGGGCTATTTTCGGATATGGGGGGAGGGCGTGTTCGTTGGGGGCGCCGGTGCAGTTGAAGGTTGACACCGATTTGACAAGGGAATCGCAGTGGAATGGGCACGACAGTGGAATGACCGTGGGGAGGGAAGGGGAAAGACCGCAGCAGGGACTGCCGCGGTCCAAGGGCCGTTGGCGAAAAGAAAAACCGCATCCGGTAAGGGATGCGGTTTTTGAAGATCGGTATTTCCTGGAGTTCGGGAAAGCGGATTAACGCTTGGAGAACTGGAAGCGCTTGCGGGCGCCGGGTTGACCAGCCTTCTTCCGTTCCTTCATGCGCGGGTCGCGGGTAAGGAAGCCGAGGGGCTTGATGGTCTTGCGGTGCTCAGGGTCGACTTGCGTGAGGGAGCGGGAGATCGCGTGGCGGATCGAGGTCGCCTGGGCTTGCTTGCCGCCGCCTTTGACCACTACGTTCAGGTCGAACTTGTTGGAAAGCGAAACGGCGAGGAAGGGAGCGAGGATCAGGTTCTGAAGCTCGATGGTCGGAAGGTATTCCTCGAAAGCGCGGCCGTTGATGACGATCTGGCCGGTGCCTTCGGTGAGCCAGACGCGGGCGACGGCAGTTTTGCGGCGGCCGGTGGCGCTATGGGTGGTGGCGGTCATGGTTGGGAAGGATGTTGGGGATTAGCGGATGGCTTATCCGATGGCATATGGGGTCGGCTGCTGGGCCTCTTGATCGTGCTTTTCACCGGCGTAAACATTCAGCTTGGTGTATTGCTTGCGGCCGAGACGGGTCTTGGGAAGCATGCCCCAGACGGCGCGCTCGACAAGGAGGATCGGACGGCGCTCGCGGACGAGGCGCGGGGTTTCGACCTTCTGGCCACCGACATATCCAGAGAAACGGGTGTAAATCTTGGACGTTTCTTTGTTGCCCGTGAGGACGACTTGATCGGCATTGATGACCACGACGAAATCGCCGGTATCAACGTGGGATGTGAAGGTGGGCTTGTGCTTGCCGCGGAGGAGGCGTGCTGCCTCAACGGCGACTTGGCCGAGGACCTTGCCCTTGGCGTCGATCACATACCACTTGCGCTCGACTTCGTGCGACTTGGCGGAAAACGTCTTCATGTGCTTATGTAAAATAGTCTCCGTGCACTTGGCGTGCGCGAAGGGGTGCGCAAGCTAGTGACCGGTCCGGGGGGTGTCAATCGGGAAATAACGGGGATTTTCGCGAAATTTCGGGGGTGGAGCGGGGATTTCGGGGGGGGCATGGTCAGCTCCGGGTGATATTCAGCACCTTGTTGGGGCACTTGTTGCCGACGGAATCGACGGAATTGATGGTGATCTTGTTCTTCCCGGGGAGGAGGGAGGCCTTGAATTGCCAAGCGGTTTTGCCTGTGGCGGTTTTGACAGGGCCGTTGCCGACCTTGTATTGGACCTTGGAGATTCCGTATTGGTCGCTGGCGGTGCCCTTGATGGTGACTTTTTGCGAGGTGGTGGTCTTCGGGACGTTGCCGGTGATGGCGAGGGTGGGTTTGGTGGTGTCCGGCGGGAAGCGGAGCACGCGGTTCTCCGTGTAGGAAGGGACCCAGAGGTTGCCAGAGACATCGACGAAGTGCTGCGCGAAGGGATCGATGAAGGTGCGGTCCGGGGTGGTGTCCGTCTTGGTGAGGAAATCCGGCTGACCGACAACGCCGTTGGCGGCTGAACCGGTCGGCCGGGTGGTGGCCTTGTCGAAGCGCAGGAGGCGGCGGTTGAAATAATCGGCGACCCAGAGGGTGTTGTCGGAGGTGATCCACAGGCCCATGGGAGTGTTGAGGCGGGTGGCACTGAGGCCGGCGGTGGTTCCGCTGAAGTCGGATTGGCCGAGGACGGCATTGGCGGGCGCGCCGTTGTCGAGAGCGGCGGCATTTTCGAAACGCATGACCCGGTGGGCGCTATTGCAGGCGACAAAAAGGGTGCCGGAGGAAGAGAGGGCGATGCCCACGGGGTTTTGCAGTCCGGTGGCACCGGTGCCGGGGGGCTGGTTGGTGAAACCCGTCTGGCCGAGCACGGCATCCGCGGAAGCCCCATTGGCCTTGGTGGTGATCGAATCGAAGCGGAGAACACGGTTGTTGTTCGTATCCGCCACCCACAGGCGGTCGGCGGGATCGACCCAGATGCCGTAGCAATTCGCAAGCCTGTTGGCGGCGGTGGCGGAACTGAAGCTGGTGAAGTCGAGCTGGCCGATCACCTTGTCGGCGTGGGGGTAATTCTCCCGATAGGAGGCGACCTCGAACATCACCACGCGGTTGTAGCCACTATCCGAAACCCAAAGGCGTCCCTTGCGGTCAAAAACGAGGCAGGTGGGACGGAAGATGGCCTGGTCATTGATCGGGACTGCGGAGGAGCTGAATTTCGGCTGGCCGAAGACGGCCTCGGCGGGGCCGCCGTTGACGAGGTCGGCCGCGTTCCGATAGCGCAAGACCCGGCTGTTGCTGGCATCCGAGATGAAGAGCTTCCGGGTGACAGGATCGATGACGATACCCCCCGGATTCCTCAGGGATGAGGGAGTGGGAATAGGCGCGACGGATGTCATGTTGAAGTCCGGTTGTCCGAGGACGAGATCCGCCCTGGCAAAGTCGGGGATGGTTTTCGAGAAGAGAGGCCCCGCGAGCGCCAGGCCGAGGCAGGCTGAAACGGCTGGGATTTTCATGGTCATGTCAGTTAAGCTTGCCGAAACAGCCGGACAAGCCGTTTCGGAAGCTGACGTCGCCTGTTAGGCACGTGATTGGCACGCGATCATGGGGACGCGATCACGGACTTGGTTTATGGCCGGAAATGGGGTAATCCTATTCCTGTCGCCGCGAGCAAGTCTCCCCCCGGGCAAGCAAGCGGCACAAGAAAGGGCCTTCCCCCCGGGCCCGGAAACAACAACCGGCGAGAATCGAGGTCCCCCCACTCGGATTTCCGCCGGTTTCGTTTTTCAGAACGGGTTACTGGCGGGTGACGTTCACGACCTTGGTGGTCGTGTTGTCCGCCTTGTCGATCGCGTAAATGGTGATCTTGTTTTTGCCCGGCGAGAGGTTGGCCTTGAATTGCCAGCCGCCGGCGCCGTTGGTGGTGGCGTTTTTGACGGAGCCATTGTTGACCTTGTATTGGACTTTGGAGATGCCGTTGGCATCGCCGACGGTGCCCTTGATGGTCAGCTTGGCTTCACTCGTGGTTTTCGGGACGGTGCTGGTGATGGCGAGCGAGGGTTTCGTGGAATCCGGGGCGTAGCGGAGGACGCGGGAATGTTCCGTGTCCGGAATCCAGAGGCTGCCGTTGGATTCCACGGTCAGGGAACCGTATGTGTTGAGACTGCCACGGCTGGTGATGGTTGCCACGCTGGTCGTGAAATCGGGCTGGCCGAGGACGATGTGGGCCGCGGCACCGCTGGCAAGGGTGGTCGCCTTCTTGAATCCGATGACCCTCAGGTTGCTGCTATCACCCACCCACAGGGTACCGTCGGATCCCAGGCCAATGGCCTGGGGGTTATTCATGCCCGTTGCGGTCAATGCGGATGCATCCGTGTTGAACAAGGTTTGGCCGAGGACGACGGAGGCTCCGGCGCCATTGCCGAGCGAGGCCGCGTTGTCGAACCTGAGGACACGGTTGTTGCCGTCGTCCACGACAA
>CAXTTX010000512.1:0-3806 GCA_964247045.1 uncultured Verrucomicrobiales bacterium
AGTTGGAGTTGTTTAGCCGCCCGTTTACGAACCTTGACCAGTCCGAAGCGGCGGGTGCTGCCCCAACCGGACCGCTCGGAGAGCGGTCCCTGCCTTGGAGAGTGGCCCGAGACGGACCTTGAGCCGTTCAATGAGGCGTTTGCGGGGGACGGGCAAATGCACATCCGCATATCCGCAACGAACAGGAGATTGTGACGAATCTGTTTCCGGATATATATTGTATTCAACCTTCTCCCGGCAGCGCCGGCCGGAACCCATTCCCGGCCGCCGTCTGACTTACTTCGAACCCATGAAACCCACCTCTTCGCCGGAGGCGTTGGCTTTGGCCCTCGTCCTGACGTCATTGTTTGCCGGCAACCCGCTGCATGCGGCCGTGCCGAAAGCGTGGTTCAAGGCGGACTCGCTGGGGCTTTCCAACGGCGCGCAGGTCGCGCTTTGGGCGGATTCCAGCGCGAATGGCAACATCGCCCAGGCGGGAACGCCGGCGCCGGTTTTCGCCACCAACGCTTTCAACGGAGCTCCCGTGGTGCGCTTCGGCGGCACGCAGAGCCTGGTGTTTCCACGGCCGGTGCAGGATGACTTCACGATGGTGGTGCTGTTCAAGGCCGCCACGGCTGTTGGCACCACCGACAACTTTTACGCGGGGACGGCGTTGGTAAGCTGCGAGCGCGGCGGTGTGGTGAATGACTTCGGGATGAGTCTGAAGGGCAGCAACGGGCGTGTTCTCATGGGAACCGGCAATCCGGATACCACGATCCGTTCGGACCCTGGCTTTCTGGACAACAATCCGCACATCGCCACCTTCACGCGGGTCCGTTCGACCGGTGCGCTCAAGAACTACGTGGACCGCACGCTGTGGGCCACCAGCACCGGGAACACGCAAGCCCTGGACGTCTATCCGCAACTGGTCATTGGAGCCCACCCCAACGGTACAGGCACCACTTACAATCTCAACGGCGACATCGCCGAAATCCTGGTTTATGACGTCGCGCTGGGCGATTCCCAGGTGCTCGCGCTGGAAGATTCCCTGCGTGGAAAATACGGCCTCGCCTCCGGGGCGGTGCCGCAAGTCACGGAGAATGTGGCGGCGCAGGGCAACCGGATCACCTGGAGCCAATCCGCGGGGGCGGCGACCTATCAGGTCTTCCGCGCGGACAGCGCGGGTGGTCCATTCATGCTGATCGCGCAGGATCTCACGGCCGGTGTTCACGTGGACGGCACGGCGGCGGGGGGACAGACGTATTTCTATCAGGTGAAGGCGAAGAACCCCGTCGGCTTGAGCGTCGCCTCGGCCACGGTGGAGGGCACGACCCTCCTGCTGCCGGCGAACGGTCCCATCGTCATCAACGAGATCCATTACAACGGGCTGAACAACTCAGTGCATTCGGATTTCATCGAGCTTTTCAATTTCAGCGACACGGCCAAGGATCTGACCGGGTGGCGGATGAGCAGTGGCGTGGATTATGTTTTCCCACCCGGCACGGTGGTACCGGCGGGAGGCTATCTGGTGATCGCGGAAAACCCCGCCACCATCCAGTCGCTGTGGGACGTGACGGCGCTCGGGCCCTATGAGAAGAGCCTCAGCTCGGGCGGAGAGACGCTGCGCCTCCGCAATGCGGCGGATGCGATCGTTTCGGAGGTTACCTACAACAGCGGATTTCCGTGGCCTTGCGCGGCCAATGGCGAAGGCGCATCCGCGGAACTGGTGAATCCCCTTCTCGATGCGTCGAAGGGCAGTTCATGGCGACCCTCCGTGACTCCTCCCACCGAACTCACCGGCGAGGTCGCCACCCCCGGCGCCCAGAACCTGCAATTCCTGGCGAACCCTGCCCCGAACATCGAGGAAGTTTCGCATTCCCCTTCCCAGCCCACCTCCAGCGACACGGTGGTGGTGAAAGCCAGGCTCTCCGACACGGATGGCATCGCCTCGGCGACGCTATCCGTGCAGACCGTTGCTCCGGGAAGTTATATCCCGGCCTATCTGCCGATACCGATCGTCAACAATCGCATCGATACCAGCCAGGGCCGTCCGGTGAACACCGCGTTCGAAAATCCGGCGAACTGGACGAACTACGCGATGAACGATGCGGGCACCAACGGTGACACTGTCGCCGGCGACGGCATCTATTCCGCGACCATCCCCGCGAAGCCGCACCGCGTGCTGGCACGCTACCGGGTCACCGCCGTCGATGGTACCGGCAAGTCCGTCCGGGCGCCCTTCGCGGATGACCAGTCGAAGAACTTCGCCTATCTGGTTTACAACGGGGTTCCGGATTACCAGGGCATCCCCTCGGCCACGCTCACCACCCTGCCGGTTTATCAGTTCATCACGCGCAAGGGCGATTACGACCAGTGCGTGGCCTACAGCGTCGCGGACCAACTCGCGGGGAACACGCCCGGCTGGAACTTCGAGAACTGGGAAGCCGCGATGGTTTTCGACGGCAAGGTGTATGACCACATCCGCTACCGCTTGCACGGGGGCAACGGCCGGTATGCGTTCTCCGGCAAGCGCGGGTTCCGTTTCTTCTTCAACGACGGCTATCTCTTCCAGAACCGGAACAACGCCGGCGAATTGTCGCCGACCAAGTGGAAGAGCATCACCACCGAGAACTGTTGGGAAAACCGCGGCACGCTGACCTATTGCCTCAACGAGATGGTGAATTTCCACCTCTGGAACAAGATCGGCATCCCCGCGCCGCTCGCGAACTGGGGACACTTCCGCACAATCACCACCTCCGCGGAACAATCCGCGCAGACCGTCGGCGATTTCTGGGGACTCATCATGATCCACGAGGACTACAATGGTGACTTCCTCGACGCGCACTCTTTGGAAAAGGGCAATGTTTACAAGCTGACCCGCGACAACACGGATGGCGCATCCCAGCAGCGCTACCAGGCGCCGGATGCGGTGCCGGATTTCTCCGACCACGCGAACATCTACAACAACATGCTGCCGAGCCAGAACGAGGCTTTCGTGCGGCGCTACGTGAACATCACCAAGTGGTCCTATTATCACGCGCTTTGCCAGGCCGTCCGCCACTACGACTACTGGCCCACGGGCGACAACAATGGCGCGTATTACTTCGAGCCGGATTATACGGACCAGACCACGCACCTCGGCAAGCTGTGGATCCTGCCCAATGACGTGGACGCCACCTGGGGTCCCACGTGGAACGAGGGCAAGGACCGCGTGTGGTCCGCGATTTTCGAGTCCGGCGGTGAGCCCGGCATCTATCCGGAGTATTTCAACGCGGTGCGCGAAGTCCGGGACCTGATGTGGCAGCAGGACCAGATCAATCCGCTGCTGGACGAGTATGCCGCGGTGATCGCTCCATTCATCCCGGCGGATTCGCTGAGATGGAAAAACGCGCCGGCAGCATCCGGGAATTACAACGGGCTGGCTGGAGCAGGCTATACTTCCCTCGCCAACCTGGTGACAGACATGAAGAACTTCGCGTGGGTCGGTGGCACATGGCCCGGTGGCAATGTGGGCGCGGGCGGCCAAGCCGCATTTCTGGACACGCTGCAAAACGGCGTCGCCAACAGCGAGGGGACGACGATCCCCGCGACCCCGGCCATCACCTATCAGGGGCCCAGCGGGCATCCTGCCAATGAATTGACCTTTGGCACCAGTGCCTTTTCCGATCCGCAGGGTGCTCCTACCTTTGCCGCGATCCAATGGCGCGTGGCGGAGGTGACCGATCCCTCGGTGCCCGCCTACCATGTGGCGGACAAGTTCAAGTTGGAATGGACCGCGGCATATGATTCCGGACCGGTTGCCGCGTTTTCCAGCAGCTTCACTTTCC
>CAXTTX010000513.1:0-3800 GCA_964247045.1 uncultured Verrucomicrobiales bacterium
GCGGTCGACGACGGCTTGTTCTGGGTGGCGGCGGCTGGCGATGCCGTCGTTGGCAGCATCATGGCGGGATATGACGGACACCGCGGCTGGTTGTATTCCCTCGCGGTGTTGCCGGACTACCGGGGCGGGGGACTTGGATCGCACCTCGTGAAGACGGCCGAGAAAGCTCTTTCTGATAGAGGCTGCGTGAAGATCAATCTGCAGATCATCGAATCCAATGCCGCGGTGAAGGCGTTTTATGAATCGCTCGGTTATACCGTGGAACCCCGCGTCAGCATGGGCAAGCGCTTGCATGGGTGACCTCGCCAATGATGGAGGAACATCGTGGAGCCTGATGCTACCCTACGCGATAATGTAAGGGTATATTAACAAATTGGGATTGCGCGTTCGAATTTGGCCGCTAGGTTGCCGCCCCCCGCACGAGGAACCGGTTCCCCCACTGGATCCACGCGCGGATTCAACTCCCCCCACATCCCCCCAAAAATGAGATCCCCCCTCAACCTCGCAGGGGTGGCCTGCGCCCTGGTCCTTTGTGCCCAGACCGCATCCGCCACCGTCACCATCAACAATTACAACTCCATCACCGGACGCGACCAGAACTCGTCCACCACGGTGAACAGCACCGCGAGCTTCGCCCCGGTGTATTCCTCGAAGCCGGTGCAAGGCGCCTTCTACGCCGGTGTCACGCTGACGATCAATTCCATCTCGAAGACCAGCCAGAGCCAGGGCTTCCTGGTGAATGGCGCCGGCGACAACAACGTGACCGGCAATGGCGTGATGCCGAACTTCGGCTTCATCTCCGGCCTGAACAACAACCGCTTCGCGGTGGCCGCCTATGGCAACAACACCCCGGCCACCGTCGGCCTGGACCTGAATGGCAACAATGCGTCCTGGGACTGGAACGCCACCGAAATGCCGCAGATCGGCGAGCTCTTCTCCGTCGTCGCGTCCATGGTCTGGACCCGCCCCGTCGGCTTCAACTCGAACGAGCGCCAGCTCACCTACACCTACAAGGTCACCCGTTCCGATCCCGGCGGAAAGCTCTCCGCTTCCGAGCGCACGCTGATCTACACCGTGCAATCCACCAACCGCGCGAACGACAGCTTCATGAACGACCTCGGCAAGCTCGTCGTGAAAGGCGGCGGCAACCCGCCATCCAACGATCCTTTCCAATACACCGTGAGCCATATCCAATTCTCGGATGCCGTCATCACCTCCGCCCCGGAGCCATCCTCCGTGATGCTCGTCGGCCTCGGTCTGGCAGGAGCGGTCATGCGGAGGAAGCGGGCGGTCGCCAAAATCTGAACAAGCCCCAGTCTCACGATTGGATTCCCGGCTCAAAAAGCCGCGGCCCGCACGGACGTTTTGTCTGCTGCGGGTCTTTTCTTTTTCCAAGCGAACCCGTCAGTGGAGAAAGGGCGCGGACTTCATTTCCAATTCAGCACAAAACTTTTTAAGATTCATAAATTTTTATTGATAAATAGGATCTCTTAACTAATCTCGGGATTGCGTCGAGTCACCCGCCCCCGGAGGGCACGCGCTGTTTTTCTCCACCCCATCCCCCAGATGAGATCCCCCGTCACCCCGTTAGGGGTGGTTTGCGCCTTGGTCCTTTGCGGCCCCATGGCGTGCGCCACCGTCACCATCACGCACGAGCCGGACATCACCGGTCGTGACCAAAACTCTTCGACCACGGTCAATTACACCTCCAGCTTTGCCACCGTTTACGGGAGCAAGCCGCTGACGGGGGCGTTTTACACGACCGTGACCCTGGGCATCAACGCGATCTCCACCTCCGGGCAGGCGCAGGGATTCCTGGTGAACGGGAGCGGGGACAACAACGTCACCGGCAACGGGGCGGTGCCGAACTTCGGTTTCATCAGTGGCAGCAACTCCGGGCGCTTCGCCGTGGCAGGGCTGGGGAACAACGCCGCAGTCACCATTGGCACGGGCCTGGATGGCAAGAACGCGTCGTGGGACTGGAACACCGCGGAGGCCCCGCAGATCGGCGAGATTTTCACCATCGCCGCCTCGTTGGTGTGGAGCCGTCCGGCGAACTACAACCCGAACGAGCGGTCGCTGGTCTACACCTACGCCGTGACGCGATCGGATCCGGGAGGGAAACTCGCGGCCGCGGAACGCACGATCACCTACACCGTGGAGTCGAACAACCGGGTAAATGACACCTTCATGGGCCAGCTCGGCCAGCTCGTGGTGAAGGGGGGCGGCAATCCTCCTTCCAACAACCCGTTCCAATACACGGTGACGCAGATCAAGTTTTCCGACGCGCCCATCAGTCTGGTGCCTGAGCCAATGTCGCTGGCCTTCGCGGTGCTGGGAGTCTCCGGTGCGGTGCTGCGGAGGAAGCGGGACTTCCGCGAAAGTTGATGGCGCGGCAGGGCGCGTCTTGCCAACGACTTGAGAGAGCGAATCCAAGTCCGTTTCGGCGCTCTTCCAACGTCAAAAAATGGTTGTGGCATTTCCGAGGACCTCGCGTATAGCGTCGGTCTCATGCCCCGCGCATCCGGCCTGCTTTACGATGAACTGCGTCTTCAAGCCGTTTCAGCCGTCCTGCCGTCCGATGCCGGAGCGGACCTTGACTTCGACCGCCTCGCGCGGCTGGCCGCCTCGGCCCTGCGGACTCCCACCAGCCTCATCACGCTGATCGATGAGTCCAACCAACACTTCCGCGGGGTTTGCGGCCCCCCGCCGGCGATGGGAGATTCCCGCAGCGGCCCGCATGTGCATTCCCTTTGCCGGCATACCGTGGTGGAGGGGGTGGTGGTCACCATTCCAGACACGGGAGCAGACCCCCGGTTTTCGCATAACCCGACCGTGAAGGCCCTCGGAATCAAGGCCTATGTCGGGATTCCCCTGGTGACAACCCAAGGCCATACGATCGGCAGCATTTGTGGCATCGATTACGAGCCCCGCGAGTGGACCGCCGGGGAGATCGACCTGCTGCGCGACTACGCGGCCGTCACCGTCGGGCAACTGGAAGCCACGGCAAACAGCGCGAAGATCCGCGTGGCGTTCGATGTGGCGCTGCATGACCTCAAGACGCCTTTGTCAGGACTGACGATGGCCAGTTTGCTGGTTTCAGAGCGTATGGCGTCCATTCCCGTGGAACTGCATCCCTTGCTCCAGGTGGTGGAAAGCTCCACAGCCGCCGCGGTGAAGCTGGTGGAAACGCTCGCGTTGGAGCAGCGGACGGCTGCCTATACGGATTGCAACGATCCGGTGAAAACGGCCACCCAGGTTATATCCAGATTGAGCGACCGGGCAGCGGGGAAGGGAATGTTCGTGGAATTCGTCCCCGCGGAACCCCGCGCGCTGAGGGTGCCGCCCTGGGTGCTGGAACAGATCCTGGAGAACCTGACATCCAATGCGATCAAGTTCGGCCCGCCGGAGAGCGTGGTTTCGGTGGTCTTCCGCATTGAAGACGGTCTGGGTCATTTTCACGTTCTCGACCAGGGGCCCGGCTTCTCGGATTCGGATCGGGAAAGAATGTTCGCGCGCTACACGCGTTTGAGCGCGCTGCCGACGGGCGGTGAACCGTCGACGGGGCTGGGTCTATCCATCGTCAAGCGCCTCACGGAGCAACACCATGGCAAGGTCGAACTCGTCAGTCCCGCGGGGCGGGGAGCGGAGTTCCGGGTCAGTTTTCCGCTGGCGGGCTAGCTGCCGTCTTGAAAAAGACAGGGACCGAAAAGGCAGGGACCGTTATTCCATGTACAGACCGGGGACATAGGTAACACTTGTTCGGGGACATGGGTAACACTTTTAAAGTGGGAACCATG
>CAXTTX010000514.1:0-3791 GCA_964247045.1 uncultured Verrucomicrobiales bacterium
CGCTTGTGCCGCCGGAGCGGGAGCCGGGGCGGCGGCAGATTCAGAAACGGGAGCCGGAGCGGCGGCAACGGAGCCGTCACCGGAAAGGCGGGCGATGACCGTGCCGATGGAAACTTCCTCCCCTTCGCCGACGAGAATCTCCAGCGTGCCGTCGGCCGCGGCCTCGAGTTCGGTGGAAACCTTGTCAGTCTCCAGAGTCACGAGGATCTCGCCCTTCTTGACGACGTCGCCATTCCGCTTGTGCCAGCGGGCGACATTCGCGGAAGTGATGGATTCTCCGGCTGCGGGGACTTTGACGTCGAGTGACATGGCTTGGGCTGGGTAAAAAATTCAGGGAAAGTGGGATAGCATCCGGTCAGACCGAGAAGGCATCGGCAAGGAGGGCCTTTTGCTCGCGGTAGTGGGCGGCCTTGGTGCCGGTGGCGGGGCTGGAGGCGGTGCCGCGGCCGGCGTAGCGGATCTTCACGCCGACGGCTTTCTCAAGACGCGGGCCGATGTAGGACCAGGCGCCCATGTTGAGCGGCTCCTCCTGGCACCAGACGAAGCTGGTAGCATTGTGGTACTGGCTGGCGATGGCCACCAGCATGTCCGAGTGGAAGGGATAGAGCTGCTCGACGCGGATGATCGCGGCGTTTTCGATGCCGAGTTCCTGGCGCTTCGCCATGAGGTCGTAGAACACCTTGCCGCTACAGAAAATCACGCGGTTCACGTCCGCCGGGTTGTTGAAGATCTTCAGGTCCGGCAGAATTTCCTGGAAGCAGGTGCCTTCCAGGAAGTCGGCCGATTGGGAAACCGCTTCCGCGCGGGTGAGCAGGCTCTTCGGCGTCATCAGGATGAGAGGCTTGCGGAAATCGCGGTGCTTCTGGCGGCGGAGCGCGTGGAAATACTGCGCCGGTGTGGTGAAATTGCCGACGACCATGTTCTTCTCCGCGCAGAGTTGCAGGAAGCGTTCCAGACGGGCGCTGGAGTGCTCCGGGCCCATGCCCTCGTAGCCGTGGGGCAGGAGCATGACGAGATCGCTGGGCGTCTGCCACTTCGACTCGGCGGAGGAGATGAACTGGTCGATGATGACCTGCGCGCCGTTCGAGAAATCGCCGAACTGGGCCTCCCACAGCGTGAGCATGGTGGGATAGGAAAGCGAGTAGCCGTAATCGAAGCCGAGGACCGCGAACTCGGAGAGGAAGGAATTGTGGACGCAGAACTTCGCCTGCGCGGGATCGACGTTTTCCAAAGGAATGTAGCGCTCGCGGTCCTCGTAGTCGTAGAAAACGGCGTGGCGCTGGGAGAAGGTGCCGCGGCGGCAGTCCTGGCCGGAAAGGCGGACGGGCGTGCCTTCCATCAGCAGCGAGCCGAAGGCCAGCGACTCGGCGAGCGCCCAGTCGATGTTGGTGCCGGTGGAAAGCGCTTCGACCCGGCGGGGGAGGAAGCGTTTTTCCAGCGTGGGATGCACGTGGAAGCCTTCCGGAATGTTAGTGAGGGCATGGCCGACCTTTTGCAGCACTTCCTGAGAGATGCCGGTGGGCACGGAGGCGTGGGAATACTCCGGCTGGATGATGCCGGTGGAGCCGCTGAAAGCGGTGCGGTCGCCCGCCTGCTGGGCCTGGAGCATGCGCTGGTAGCCCGCCTCCAGCTTGTCCCAGATGGCCTTGTCGAGAGCGTCGACATCGGCCTGCGGGATGACGCCGTCGGCGACGAGTTGCTTGCGGTAGAGCGTGCCGAAGGTCGGGCGGTCCGCGATCTTCTTGGCGATGAGTGGCTGCGTGTACGCCGGCTCGTCGGTCTCGTTGTGGCCGTTCTTGCGGAAGCAGATCAGGTCGATGACGATGTCGCGGCCGAACTTCTGGCGGAACTCCAAGGCGAAGAGCGCGGCCCAGTAGAGTTCCATCGGGTCCTCGCCATTCACGTGGAGGATCGGGGCGTCCACCATCTTCGCCACGTCGGTGGCGTAGTCCGAGGAACGGGCGTCCGCGGGGGAGGTGGTGAAACCGATCTGGTTGTTTATGATGAGGTGAATCGTGCCGCCGGTGCGGTAGCCCTTGAGCTGGGAAAGGTTGAGAACCTCCGCGACGGAGCCCTGGCCGGCGAAGGCGGCGTCCCCGTGGAGGAGGATGGGCAGGACCTGTTTGCGGTCGATCTCGCCGCCGCTCAGGTCGTTAAGCACGCGCTGGCGGGCCCGGGTTTTGCCTTCGACGATGGAATTGACGGCCTCCAGGTGGCTCGGGTTGGCGGCGAGGCTCACGCGGACCTTGCCGTCGGGCAGCTCGCGGATGCTCTCGTAGCCGAGGTGGTATTTCACATCGCCATCGCCGGCGACGAGGCCCGGTTCATATTCCGGGGTGAATTCGTAAAGGAGGGTGGAGATCGACTTGCGGACGAAGTTCGCCAGAATGCAAAGACGGCCGCGGTGGGACATGCCCATTTCGATTTCCCGGACACCGCTCGAGGGACTCGCCTCGAGGATGGCGTTGAGGATGATCATGATGCCCTCGCCGCCTTCATTGGAGAAACGCTTCTCACCGAGGAAGCGCTTGCCGAGGAAGTTCTCAAAGGCCTCCGCTTCCAGCACCCAACAGAGGGCGTTGAGCATTTTCTCCGGGGTCGCGATGGAACGCAGCGCATGCATCTCGATCCGCTCGCGCACCCAGTGGCGCACGGTGGTGTTGTGGATGTGCATGAACTCGAAGCCGATCTTGCCCGAGTAGGTGGCCTCCAGTCCGGCGACCATGTCGCGGAGCTTCATTTTGTCCCCGTGACGGAAGAAGGAATTCGATACCTCGCGGTCGAGGTCCGCCTCGGACAGGCCGAACTGGTCGATGCGGAGGCGCGGGTTGCGCTCCGGCTGGTCTTCCAACGGGTTGATGTGGGCCTGGGTGTGGCCGAGCGTGCGGTAGTTGTAGATCAGGCTGGTGACCCGGCCGTAGAAGGCGGACTCCGAGTCGGAAACGGGGCCTGCCACGGAGGCACCGGTGCCGGTGGCGGGCGCGGCGCTGTCGCCCTTGGCCTTGAGCTGGGCCATGCCGAGCTCGAATCCCTCGAAAAACGCGGCCCACGTGGCATCCACCGAGCGCGGGTCATCGCACCATTGAGCGTATTGGGCTTCCAACAATTCCGCGTTCTGCCGGGCCGGGACCGAAGAGTTCATGAGGTAAGGATGAAAATTGCGGGTGGGGCCGCGAATTTCCCGCTTGGCCCGCCCCGCACACGGGTTCATTAAGGGGCGCGCCGTGTCCCGTCAACCGTTCAAGGCGTGAATTTCAGCCCCTTTCCGCCGGGGCGCTCCCGAGCCATGATCGAAGTCAACGCACTCACCAAGAACTACGCCCGCCACGAGGCGGTGCGTGGGATCTCGTTTTCCGTCGCGCAGGGGGAGATTGTCGGTTTCCTGGGACCCAACGGGGCGGGCAAAACGACCACGCTGCGGATGCTCACGGGCTACCTGCCGCCGACCTCCGGGACGGCGACCATCGCCGGGTACGACATTTTCCGGGAGTCCATCGAGGCCCGCCGCAAGATCGGCTACATGCCGGAAAACGTGCCTCTTTACGAAGACATGCGGGTGCGGGAATACCTGAAGTTCCGCGCGCAGCTCAAGGGCCTGAACGGCAGCGAGGCCCGGCGGCAGGTCGGGGACGTCATCGACACCTGCGGCTTGGACGCGGTGCGCCGGAAAATGATCAAGACGCTGTCCAAGGGCTACCGCCAGCGGGTGGGCCTGGCCGACGCGCTGGTGCATGACCCGGAGCTGCTCATTCTCGACGAACCGACGAACGGGCTGGACCCGAACCAGATCC
>CAXTTX010000515.1:0-3785 GCA_964247045.1 uncultured Verrucomicrobiales bacterium
AGATTGTGCGGCATCACGGTGGCGCCGAGGATGCCGATGGCGATGTAGAGCATCTGGGGATTTTTCAAAATCTCCGCGCTGGGGACAAAGCCGTGCATGATGCCGCCGATGCTGGGCTTCGAGAACATGAGTTCCGCGGCGAAGCAGCCGCCGATGGTTAGAATGAGGGTGATGACAAGGGCCTCGACGTAGCGGAAGCCTTTCTGCTGGAGGAACAGGACGGCGAGGACGTCGACGCAGGTGATGCAACAGCCCCAGGCGAGGGGGATGCCGAAGAGGAGTTGCAGGCCGATGGCGGAGCCGACGACTTCGGCGAGGTCGCAGGCGGCGATGGCGATTTCACAGAGGACCCAGAGGAACCAGACGACGGGCGTGGAGTAGTGGTCGCGGCAGGCCTGGGCGAGATCGCGGCCGGTGGCGACGCCGAGCTTGATGCAAAGGTGCTGGAGGAGGATGGCCATCAGATTGGAAATCATGATGACGGAGAGCAACGAGTAGCCGAAGCGCGCGCCGCCTGCCAGATCGGTGGCCCAGTTCCCCGGGTCCATGTAGCCAACGGCGACGAGGAAGCCGGGCCCGGAAAAGGCGAGGAGCTTCCGGAAGAATGAGGCGTCCGCGGGGATGCGGATGCTGCGGTGGACCTCGGGAAGGGAAACCATGCCCTCGCGGCGGCGCCAGGCGGAATCGGCGGGGGGCTGCGGGTCGGTGGCAGGCGGAGTTTCGGGCATAGGGGCGAGCCGGTTCACTGGGGGGCAGTGTATCCGGAGCGGGTTTAGCCACAAGAATCTATTTTAGGTGAGGCTAATTTTTTATGGGAAGGATGGGTGAAGGAGAGGAGGGACCGGGGGTGTCACTGGTAATGTAGAGACGGCGAGTGGGGCAGGAGTCACACACGGCCGGGACGATGGATATCGTGAAGGCGGCAAACAGCGACGGGGACGAGGGCGTCCCCGCTCCGGTACGGGACTGGGCCCGTGGGTGAACAACGAGGAACTCCCCTCCCCGGCTCAGATGTCCAGGTTGGCGCTGCCTTGGGCGAAGGGCCAGACGGGGCCGTTCGGGTCGAAGGGAGGGGCCTCGCCGGTGGGTGGATCGGGGAGGCCGGTGTCGAGGCGGAAGAGCGGGAGGATGGGGAAGCCGGCGGGGTCTTTCTGATAGGTGGCGCCGATTTCCTCGATCATGAGCTCCAAGGAGAAGAAGCCGCCGGGAATTTCGCCAATCATGATCTCGATGGGATAGGTCCTTCCGGCCTGCACCTCGAACTCGGGGCCGACGGCCTCGCCGCCGATGTTCTCGTTGTGGGTGGCGATGGTGGAGTATTTGTAGAAAGTCATCGGCAGCTTGTTAGGCGTGAGCCTGCGGACTTCCTTGGCGACCTCGGGGTTTTCGGCGGTGCCGTTCAAGGCGCCGAAGTTCTTGAAGAGGTGCATGCCGGTGCCGGCCATGGTGTAGCCGTAATCGAAGGCGGGGTGGTTGTTGAAGCGGATGACGAGGAAGTCATCGCAGGAGCCGACGAAGCGGAACTTGCCGGTCTTCGGCGCCTTGACGGCACCGCGATAAACGACGACCCACATGCGGGGCTGGACTTCCTTCTCCACCTCGAAGGCGGCGGGCGCGGCGTCCGCGGGCATGAGCGGGATGAAGAACTTGGTCTGATAGAGCTTGCGCGGGGCCTTGAAGTAGTCGTTGAAGACGCTTTCCTTGAAGCCACGGCGGGTGATTTCCTTGAGCTCCTCGCGCATTTTCGTATCGGTCATTCCGGTGGGCTTGCCGTTTTTCGTTTGCTTGAGGTCGTAGAAGGTGCCGACGAGCGCGCCCTTGTTGGGATCGATCATGCCGAAGGGGTTCTTGTTGCCATTGCCGCCGCCCATGCCTGGACCGAAGCCGCTGCCGACGCCGGTGCCCTTGCCATCGCCACGGCCGCCGCCGCTGCCCTTGCCACCGAGACCGGCGGAGAGGCCGCCGGCGGAAAGGGAACCCATGGAGGTCATCCGGGTGGCGTCCTCGGGTTCCGGCAGGGTGAAGTTGCTGGTGGCACCGATGGCGGCGACGCGGGGCATGTTCGGCTGGGTCATGCGGATGCGCTGCTGGTTCGCCTTGGTTTCGGCGGCGGGGGTGCCGCCACCGCCGGAGGGCGGCATGAAGTCCACGGATTTTTCCGGCGGGGCCGGGATGATCCTGAGGATCCAGAACAGGCCGATGATGAGGAGGATGACGTGGAAGATGATGGAGATGGTGAGCGAGCCGGCGCCGATTTTTTGCCAGAGGGTTCTCCTCCGGGGCGTGATCGGGAATTCATGCGGCTCGTGGCCGGGATCGAAGTACGGGCTTTCGTTCATCTGGGAGCGGGGAATACGGAGCGGGTTTCCGGGGTCGTCATGCGAAGCAAGGCAGGTGCCGCCGCGCGTGGTGTTTCCCCGGAGAGCAACGCGTCTCCCTATGATAAAGCGTCGGGAAGGGGCGGTTGCCGACAGGTGGGTTGGGGTTGGGGGGATGTCTATTTGGTGTATAGGTGGGAGGGTGGGGTGGATGGGGGGCCGTATCCGGAAACCGGAGGTGTACCGGAGGGGAATGGGAGCGGATATGGGAAGGAGGCGGGCATCGTCCGCCCGCGTCGGAAAGGTTTCATTCCCGCACCCGTTTTCGTGCCGCCCTTTCAGGGCTCAATATCTCTAACATGCGAATCCCGGGGCGTTGCCCCGGGCTATCCTGGGGCCGCCCCGTTGGGACTCAAGACGGAATGGTGGCACGGCGATGGTGGCACGACTTTCGACGGGGAGAAAAATGGCAAGGAGCCGCCCGAAACCCTAGCCAAAGGTAACGGCTCCTTGCCTCGCTTTCCCGCGAAGAGAAGAAGAAGAAGAAGACGACGAAGACGAAGACGAAGAAGTGATCCACTCCCGGCACGGAGGCGAGGGAATGGAGAATGTGATAGCGGGGCCGAGTTCAGCCACCGGCTGTCATCCTTCTTCGCCAAGGCGACGAAGGACGAGCAGACCGGCGCTACCATTGGGAATGCTTACTTCACCGACTTCAGGCGGCCGAAGAGTTTGCCCGCGCTTTCGCTGGTGCGGGGGATGGTGACGATGATGCCGTCCGCCAGACCGCCGTTCTCGGCAACGGCGACGGTACCCGCGCCCGCGGCGGGGACGGCGACATCGGTCCAGCCGGTTAGATTCGATCCGTATTGGAAGGTGAGCGGGACTTCGGCCTCGGATGCATCGTCACGGGTGAAGGTGAAGATGAAGTTCGTGGTGGTGGTGGTGAGGGCGGGCAGCTTGCCGGTATCGGGTACCAAAGGATTGCCGCCGAGGACGAACTCGAGGACGTTCTCGACATCGTCGAAGTCGGGATCCTGGGTGGGGCCGTTGTTGAGATTGGTGAGGCCCTTGTTGGTTGCCCAAGTCGCGTAGGCGGAGCCGCCGCCGGCGGAAAGGACGGTGAGGACGCCGGAACCGGTGAAGTTGACGTTGTCGATGGTGCCCGCGCCGGATCCGGAAGGACCATAGGTGCCGGCGGCCTTGCCGACGCCGTTGATGGAAAGCGTGTTCACGGTTTCCGAGGAAGCGAGGTCCAGGATGGCACCACCGGTGAGGGAGAGCGCGGCGGTGTCCGCAAGCGAGGTTCCATTCACGGAGAGGGTGCCGCCGGTGACGGAGGAGCGGTCGCCGCCCGATTCGCGGATGACCGGGGCCGACTCGCCGGTGATGGCGCTCTCGTCGACGCTGGCGACGCCGCGCACCACCTCGGCGTCGGTCGGGATCAGGTCGCCCGCCGTCACGAAC
>CAXTTX010000516.1:0-3777 GCA_964247045.1 uncultured Verrucomicrobiales bacterium
GACACCGGTCGGGCGGTTGGGGGTGGCGTTTCTCGCGGGGTGTACGGCGGCGCTGATGTGGGAGATCGGGGAGTTCGGAGCGGATCTGGTTCTGGGCACGCATATCCAGAAGAGCATCGATGAGACGATGATGGATATCGTGAACGGGTTCCTGGGGACGGTGACGACGGTGGTTTTGGCGGGGGTGTGGTATCTTCGCGTGGGGAGGCGAGACAAGGGTTCCATGGGTTAGAGAGAGGCCCGATCGGACCCGTGGCTGTTAGGTAGCGCATGGCCCGCCACAGCCGGACCGCTCGGAGATCGGTCCCTGCCTTGGAGAGCCTGAATCGAACCTTGGGCTGCCAGGGTATGTGCGGCCTGCCCCAGCCGGACCGCACGGAGTGCGGTCCCTGCCTTGGAGGAGGGCTAGCCGAAGAGGGTGGTGATGGGAACGCCCTTGTCGGCGATCTTGAAGGGGCGCTTGCTGGGGGACATGATGACGGTGTCGTAGGGCAAGTTGAGCGCGTAGGCGATGGTGGCGTTGAAGTCCTGGACTGTGACGATGCCTTCCTTGACCTTTTCGCCGGAGGGATCGCTGAGGCCGTGCTTGGTGCCGCCTTTGATGCCGCCGCCGGCGAGGACGCAGGAGAAGGCGCCGGGATGGTGGTCGCGGCCGCTCTGGTGCTCGGTCTTGATCTCGGGGGAACGGCCGAACTCGGTGGCGACGACGACGAGAGTGTCATCGAGCTTGCCGCGCTTATCGAGGTCGGTGATGAGGGCGGCGTAAGCCTGGTCGAACTCCTTGCAGCGGCCTTCGACGCCAGTGAAGTTGTCATAGTGGGTGTCCCAGCCGCCGAGTTCCACTTCCACGAAGCGGACACCGTTTTCGACGAGCCTGCGGGCGAGGAGACAGCCCTGGGCGAACCGTCCGGAGCCGTAGAGATCGCGGGTGGGCTGGGATTCCTGGGCGAGGTCGAAGGCCTTGAGGTCCTTCGAATTCATGAGGTTGATGGCGTCCCGATAGAGTTCCTCGTAGGCCTTCACGTCGGCGTTGGCATACTTGCCATGGAACTGGCGGTTCATCTTGTCCGCGAGGGTGAGGCGGCGCTCGAAGTCCTCCTTGGTGACCCCGCTGGCGAGCTTGGAATCCTGCAGTCCCTGGTCCGGGCTGCCGATGGGAGCCGCGGCGTATTTCGCGCCCATGAAACCACCGCCGGTGTTGTCCGGCGAGGCGTTGATGGCGACGAAGCCGGGGAGTTCGGGGTGGATGCGGCCACCGAGTTTCATCACCCAGGAGCCGAGCGAGGGATGTTTGATCGTTCCGCGCAGCGCGTAGCTGGTGTGCATGATGTAGGCACCCTGCTCATGGGCACCCTGGGTGGAGTTCATCGAGTTGATGACACACACCTTGTCCATGACATTGGCGGTCTTCGGAAGATAATGGCCGAGCATGATATCCGTCGCCTTGGTCGGGATGGCCTCGGTCTTGCCCATGATCTCCTTCTTTTTCTTCGGATCGAAGGTGTCGACGTGGCTCATGCCGCCGGACATGTAGAGATAGATCACGTTCTTCGCCTTACCGCCGCCGGCGGCGGAGGTGGCGGGAGCGGCGCTGGCGAGCGTGCCGCCGAGCATGGGGAAGAGTTGCACGCCGAGGTAGGCACGGGCGGCATTCGAAACGAACTGCCTGCGGGTCAGTTCATCGGCTTTCAAGAAAGGATTCATAACGGGTTTTCGGGAGAGGGTTTGTTATTGAAGGAAGAGGAACTCGGAGGACATCACGAGGGCGGAGACGATGTTCCGGTAACCGGCCTCGCCCGTGCCCTTCACTTCATCGAGCATCCAGCCCATTTCCTCCTCGGACGGCGGGCGGCTGAGGATGGCGATGTAGAGGCGGCGGATTTTCTCCTTATCGCTGGAGGCGCCTTCGAGGCTCTTGTAGAGGTGGGCGGAGGTTTTGTTGACCAGTTCCCGCTGGACGAAGCCGTTCATGAGGGCAAGCACCTGCCCGACGTTCGGCTCCAAGCTGGCGCCATCGACGACTTCACGGTCCGACGAGCCGAACATGTAGAGAAAATGATCACGCGGGGCCGGCGACGGAAGCTCCGAGGCGCGGACCATCGAGTTCTTGTCGTAGGTACGGGGCTTGGCGCTCATGGCCATCATGGATTCCCCTCCCCCGCCGCCGGGGCTGACGTTCTGGATATCCTTCACGAGCGAGGCGAAGTAGGTCCGGACCTCGGCCTCGTCCTTGAGGGCGAGCACTTCCTTGGAGAGCTGGCTCATGGTTTTCTTGCCGACGAGAACCGGCTTGCCGCGCAGATAGATGCGGTCGTCAAAGGAACGGGCGGCCTGTTTGTCCGGATCTCCGGCAGCGAGGGTGATGAGCGAGTCCCAGATCTGCTCGGCGGAGAGACGCTCGATCTTGCGGCCGTGGAAGTCATCGCCGCCCTCGAGGGTGGAGGGATTCGGGTTGGTGCCGAACTGGAAGGTCTTGGTCAGCATGAGGACGTGCTGGAAGGCCTGGAGGTCGTAGCCCATTTCCGCCATGAGCTTGCCGGTAAAGGTGACGAGATCCGGGTAGTTCGTCTTCGCGGCGGGGATGAATTCATCGGCCGGTTCATACATGCCCTTGCCCATGACGCGCTTCCACATGCGGTTGGCAATGACGGAGGAGAACTGCTCGCCGGTCTTGTCGACCACCCACTCGGCGAGCTTCGCGCGGCCGTCATCGCCCTCGCGTTTTTCGGACATGCGGACAGTCTTGCCGAAGGGCGTCTGGCCGCCGATGAGCTGGCCGGGCGTGGCATCGCGGTATTGGTAATCCGTGGGGAGCTCGATCTGGCCGGAGCCGCCGCCACCAAGGGCCATTCCGTAAACACTGTCCCACAGGATGCGGGCGATGCCGTATTCGCTGCCGCGGTCCTTCTGGTCGTCCGCGAGTTCATCCCAGAGGGGTTTCATCGCCTCCTGGCGGATGGAGCCCTGGCCATGGGTGAAGGCGGCGAGTTGATAGAAATCATGGCGCTCGGTGGTGCCGAAGGGATCGTCGTGGCACTGGGCGCATTCCATGCGGGCACCGAGGAAGATGCGCATGGTGTTGGAGAGATTATCCAGGGGCATGCCGCGGTCGCGGGTGTAGTAGCCGACGGCGGCGGTGCTCTGGTCCCAGCCATCGCCCTTGGAGGCGATGAGTTTGGTGGTGAACTCATTCCACGGCATGTTGTTGGTCATCGCCGTGCGGACCCAGTAGCGGTAGGGTTCGTTCTTGGCATCCGTGCCGACCCGGCCGTCCGTTAGGCGCAGGAGGTCGAAGGCCCAGTTGCTCATGTGGCTGGAGAAGCCTTTTGATTTGAGAAGGTAGGCGACAAGGGCCTCGCGCTTGGTAGGCTCGTCGATTTCGAGGAATTCGACGGCTTCCTCGGCGGTGGGGATGCGGCCGACGGAAACGAGGAAGGCACGGCGCAGGAAGGTCGCGTCATCGGTGACCCCGGGGACGGGCAGTTTTTTGTTCCGATAGAAGGCGGCGATGTACTGGTCGATCTGAAGGGCGGCCTTTTTCAGGTACTTCGGATCGTCCTGGGGTTTGGGGGACTGGGTTTGGGCCTGGGACATGCCTTGGCAACACAGCACTGCCAGGGTGACGACAAAGGAACGTTTCATGGGGTTTTCGGGAGAACTTCCGTGGGTTTAGGAACAACTGAAGAGCCTATCCTGAGGGCCTACGAAGTCAATTTCGCGTTTCATACAGGGGGATTGCAGAAAGTTGTGAAGCTGCTCACTT
The DNA here is from genome assembly GCA_964247045.1 of uncultured Verrucomicrobiales bacterium. Lineage (GTDB taxonomy): Bacteria > Verrucomicrobiota > Verrucomicrobiia > Verrucomicrobiales > Akkermansiaceae > Luteolibacter. Next base: position 3,764 of record CAXTTX010000516.1, read on the forward strand.
TGGGGGGTGTTTCC
>CAXTTX010000517.1:0-1253 GCA_964247045.1 uncultured Verrucomicrobiales bacterium
GCCTCGATGTTCAATCCCATCGTGGTCGATGGCATCATGTACCTCCTCGGCTCGAACAACTCCCTCGTCGCCCTCGATGCCGCCACCGGCAAGGAAATCTGGATCCACGCCAACCTCAACGGCATCATCAGGCGCGGCATCAATTATTGGGAAAGCAAGGACCGCAAGGACCGCCGCCTCATCTTCTGCATGCAGGACACCTTGCAGGCCATCGATGCCACGACCGGCAAATCGGTCATGACCTTCGGCGAGAACGGCATCGTGAACCTCAAGGAAGGCCTCGGCCGCGATCCCACCGGCCTGCGCCGCGTGCAATCCACCACCCCCGGCGCGATCTACGGTGATCTCATCATGCTAGGATCCTCTCCCGGCGAGAACTTCATGTCCGCGCCCGGCCATCTCCGGGCTTACAACGTCGTCACCGGGAAGCTCGCCTGGACTTTCCACACCGTCCCCCAGCCCGGCGAATACGGCTACGACACCTGGCCACTTGAGGCCTACAAATACGTCGGCGGCGCGAACTGCTGGGGCGAGATCACCGTGGACGAGCAACGCGGCATCGCCTACTTCCCGCTCGGTTCGCCCACCTACGACTACTACGGCGCGGATCGCCACGGCACGAACCTCTTTGGCAATTGCCTGCTCGCGCTCGACGCCCGCACCGGCAAGCGCGTCTGGCACTATCAGACCGTCCATCACGATCTCTGGGACTACGACCTCTGCGCCGCGCCACAGCTCGTTACCATAACCCGCGATGGAAAGAAAATCGACGCCGTGGCCCAAGCGGGCAAACATGGCTTCCTTTTCGTCATTGACCGCGTCACCGGTGAACCGCTCTGGCCTATCGAGGAACGTCCCGTGCCAAAGAGCACCGTCCCTCAGGAACAATCATGGCCCACCCAGCCTTTCCCCACCTCACCGCCTCCCTTCAATCGCCAACTCGTCACCGCGGACGAACTGAACCCGCTGTTCCCCGCCGCCGAACGCGAGGCATGGAAAGCCCGCCTCGCCGCCGCGAAGACCGGTCTCTTCGAACCTCTGTCCGACCAGTACGAAACCATCGCCATGCCCGGTGCCACCGGCGGCGCGAACTTCGGCAACACCGCCGCCAACCCCGCGGCGGGCATCGTCTATGTCACCGCCCAGGAGTTCCCCTCCGTCTTCAAGCTCCGCAAGGAACCTCCCATCGGCACCAAACGCGACAACACCCCGGTCTCCGGCGACCAGGCCGCCCGCGCCAAAGCCGCCTACGT
>CAXTTX010000517.1:1263-1549 GCA_964247045.1 uncultured Verrucomicrobiales bacterium
CAGCATTGCCAGCCCTGCCATGGCGAAAAAGCGGAAGGCAACGGTCCCATCCCTTCCTTGTCAGGCATCGGCGCACGCATGAATGCCGAAGCCTTCAAGACCATGGTCTTCACCGGCAGGGGACTCATGCCCGGCTTCCCTCATCTCGACGAAACCACCGTCGGCGACTTGTATGCCTTCCTGAAAAACGGTCCCGGTGGCAGCGAGCCATCGCGCACCCCACCCGCTCCCGCCAACACCCCGGATACCGCCAAACCCACCGGCCCGGCTGGTCTTGTGGTCGCCT
>CAXTTX010000517.1:1559-3769 GCA_964247045.1 uncultured Verrucomicrobiales bacterium
CCTCCGGCGGTGCCCGCGGCGACACACCCACCCCTCCACGCCCCGCCGCCGGCACTGACACCCGCGTCTATCCGGAAGGCGTCACCCCGCCCGACAACCACTACACCACCGGCTACGGCCTCGAATATGCCAACATGCTGCGCCCGCCCTGGTCCATCATCGCCGCCTACGACCTCAACCAAGGCACGCTCCTTTGGAAACGCCCCCTCGGCCACGATCCCAGGTTCCCAATGGAAGGCCATGGCCTCGGCATCCCCAACGGCTCCCAGCGCAAGGGCATGATCGTCACCGCCACCGGCCTCCTCTTCGCCACCTGCAAGGACGGCAAAATCTACGTCTACGACTCCGCCACCGGCGACCAACTCTGGAGCTATCAGTTACCCCGCCACCCCGAGGGCCTCATGACCATGTATGAGGTCAACGGCCGCCAATACCTCGCCGTCTGCGCCATGGACTTCGTCATCGACCAAACCAAGGACCCAAACCCCGTCTCCGGCTACCACATCTTCGCCCTTCCTCAACTGTAGCGGTGGTCTACGACCGTCGCCTCAACTGTAGCGTCGGTCTATGACCGTCGCTGGCTGAACGCCATGCTCCTCTCGCGCCCTTCATCCTCTTCTCCTGGACCGCGGAATTCATTCCGCCCCACAGCACCCGCCTCTTCATGGACCGCAATGGGAGCGAAGCGGACATGGACGGCCACTTCAATTTCCAACAAGCCGTCAAAATTCATTCCGCCCCATAGCACCCGCATATCTCAATCGTCCCCAATTAAGTCCTAACAATCTCAATCCACCAAACCCATGAACCGCCGCTCCTTCCTCTCCCGCTCCGGCACCCTCGCCCTCACCGCCTGGCTCTCTCCCTCTGCCCACGCCGCCCCCACACCTGCGAACTCCCGCGTCGCCATGGGCACCGTCCTCTTCCGCTACCGCTTTAAGCAAACCAAACCCAAGGAACTCCCCGAACTCAAGAACGAGCTCACCCTCCTCCAAACCCCCGCCTTTCTCCGCGACCGCTTCGGCGTGAAAAACATCGAGTTCTGGAGCAACCACTTCGAATCCCTCGATCCCGCCTACCTCGACTCCCTCCGATCCAAAATCAAGGACGCCAACTCCACCCTCGTCAACGTCCAGATCGACAGCTCCTACAATCTCGCCGCTGAAAACGACGACGAGCGCCAGAACAGCCTCGCCGAGGTCAAACGCTGGATCGATGCCGTCTCCTCCATCGGCTCCCAAGCCATCCGCATCAACCCCGGTCACGCGAAAGGCTCCGTGGATCAATCCATCCTCTCCATGAAACAGGTCAACGCCTGGTGCCGCGAAAAGAAGCTCGTCCTCCTGACCGAAAATCACTTCGGCCTCGAAATGGACCCGGACATCCACCTCCGCATCATCCGCGAAGCCGGGCCCGACAACATCCACACCCTCCCTGACTTCGGAAACTACCCGGATGCCACCCGCTCCGCCTCCCTCGCGAAAATCCTCCCCCACGCCTACCTGATCTCCGCCAAGGTCATCGACTTCAACGAAAAGATGGAACACATCTCCTTCGATTTCGACGCCTGCGTCCGCCAGGCCGAAAGCCTCGGCTTCAAGGGCCTCTACTCCGTCGAGCAATGGAGCCCGAAATTCCAGGACATCGACTACGAAAAGGTCGGCGACTGGCTCATCGAGCACGTCCGGAAGAACATTTGAAGCCGCATTGGTTAGAACGACCGTTCGGAATTGACGGCAAACCGGGTGTCGTGTGTCGAATTCTGCGAAAAATCCCTAAACCCGGTAAGGTAAATGGTCCCGATCCGGTGCCATCCGTTAGTCCCGGGTGAACCTTGCCAACATCGGCATTGAAAATGCTGGATGGGTTTTCCCCTCAAACGGCCGGAATGCTCCCTCGGGATACCATTTCGGCACTATATGGAAACTGATTGGAGTTGTTCGGCACCCATCGGCCCCCGATGGCATCTTAATCTTAAGAAAGGGATAAAATCATGTACATGACGGAGCGTTTTGGAGCATGGCAAGTCGGCGACGATCCGGACAATGGTGCCATCCGGTTTCAGGTGTTCTTTCCGGACCGTTCCCGCGATCCCTCGCAGTATGAAGAGCGCCGGTGGATCAAACGGAGCGAGGACCATTGGGAGGAGGTGCCGGATTTCGGTGATCCCCGGATCCAGTCCATAAGGGTCGCTGGAACGTTCCAGAACC
>CAXTTX010000518.1:0-1058 GCA_964247045.1 uncultured Verrucomicrobiales bacterium
GGTTTTGAAATCGACGGTCCCCGCGACGTCCTCGCGCTGCCACACGGCCTCGGGGCCCTGCTTCACCCCGCGGAAGGTACCGTGCAGTTGGTCACCGTTCGCGAACCGCAGCAGGTCGGGTGATTCCGCGGCTTGCAGGATCATCATGCCGGAAAGCCAGAGCGTGGCGAACGATCGGATCATTTCTCGTAGATGGGAAGGAATCGGTAATTCAGGGCCAGCGACAGCAAGGCACCCGCGGTGTTGAAGGAGGCTCCCTGGTTGCCGGGAAAGGAACCGTCGGGCGATTGGATCGTGGCGAGATAGCGGATGTTGCGCGCGTTCCACTCCCGCCACGCCTCGTCGTCCGCATGGAACAAGGCCTGGGACATGTAATACTCAAAGTAATACGGATAGTAGCGGTCGCGGTAGTCGAGGTTCTTTTTGAGGTATTCCAAGCTGGCTTGGAAGCCTTTGGAATCCTCCTCCTTTGCCAGCGAAAGGCAGAGCGTGCCCACCGCTGTCAGCGTCGGTTTGCCGCCCGAGGACGAGGTGTAACCATAGGCCCCTTCCTTGTCACGGCAGGTCGCGAGGAAGGCCAGGCCCTTCTTGATCACCTCGTCCGGGACGCCGAGACCCGCGTTGCGCGCCGCGAACAAGGTCACCATCTGGCAGCCGGTCACGGTGGTGTCCGCATCACGGCTTTCAGGAGTGTAGCGCCACGCGCCGAATTTGTTGCGCTTTTGCGCGCTGACAATCAGCTCCACGGCCTTCTTCAGGGCCGGCGCGATCTTCGGGTTGTCGAGCACGCCATACGATTCCGCGAGCGCCTTGGTCGCGAACGCGTGGTTGTACATGCTGTTCCCGATGTAGCCGTTCTTCTCGTTCTGTTGGGAAAGGATGTAGTCGATGCCGAGCCGGATGTTCCGCGAGTAAGGACCGTAGTTGGGGTCTTCGCCGTGGGCGAGGAAGGCTGCCAAGACCAAGCCTACCACGCCAGGCTCGGCGCCGACGCTATCGTTCCAGCAACCTTTCTCGTTCTGGGCCTTCGCCAGGAACTGCAATCCCCGTTCGTAAAT
>CAXTTX010000518.1:1068-1297 GCA_964247045.1 uncultured Verrucomicrobiales bacterium
TAAATCAATTCGGCCTGGGCCGGAATGGTGTCGTCCTGCCGGCCGGGAATCTCCTGCCCGCGCGCGCCACCTGCCAGACAGGCGGAACCCGCGGCCATGAGGATGAACTTTCCGAACTTCATTTCGCTTTTTTCTCCGCTCCCCGGTTGTAGGCATCCAGTGCCTTTTGGAATTCCTCCGGCAGCGCATGGCCCGTGTTCCCCGCGGCCTTTGGCACCCGGCGGTTCTC
>CAXTTX010000518.1:1307-3763 GCA_964247045.1 uncultured Verrucomicrobiales bacterium
CTCGCTCTTGCCACCTGTCAGCCCGCCGCCGGCGGTGTTGGCGGCGTCCGAGTCACCGGTCATTCCCTGGCCGCCCTTGTCGCCGGGCTTGCCATTCTTTTGTTTTTGCTGCCCGTCGCCCTCGGCGGGCTTGTCCATCATGCGCTCCATCATGTCCATCATCGCGCTGCCGGCCCCGCTCCCGCTTTGCTTCTGCTTTTCCTTCGCCGCCTCGTGGATCTTCTCGATGATCTCGGTTTGCGCCGCCATCGTCTTGCCGCCGGTTTCGTAGGCAGCCAGTTGGTCGGTCGCCTCGTCCATGATGGTTCCCACTTGGTTGAGCAGCTCGATCACCTTCGGCACGGTTTGCTCCGCCGCCAATTGCTGGACGTCGGCTGAAAGTTCATCCTGCCGGTCCGCGACCTTGGCGGAGCCGTCACGGTGCCTGGTTTCGGGATCAATCTCCTCCGGGTTTTCGGGAGCCTGTTCCGCGGCCTTTTCACCGGCGGGAACCACGGGGTTCTGCTGGGCGAAACCCGGGTGGCAAAGCGCCGCGAGCGTGAATAGTGTCAGGCAGGTTTTCACGGATCCTTGTCGTTTTTGTTTTCCCCACGCCTGAGTTGCTCCAAGGCACGGGTTCGCGCTCTAACATCCTGTTCCTGTTGAACGAGTTTCATGACCCGGAGCATGAATTCGAAGTCCTCGTCCTCAGGATTCGAGCCACCGCCACCGCCACCCCCGCCGCCGCCAGCCTTGTCCTTCTCGCCTTCGAGCTTTTTCGCCCACTCGTTCAGGGCGGTTGCCCATTTTTGCGAACCTTCGGTCGCCATGTAGGAATGGTTCTTCGCCAGCAGGCTCCGCACTTCCTCAAGGCCGACGTCGATTTGTGATTCCCTCATCGCGGTGAGGATTTCCTTGAAGGATTCCGTCTTGGTCCGCGCGAAATAGCTCGCGAGATCCTCCTGGATCCAGCGCACGTCCGAGGCGGTATTGGCCTGCTGCTTGGCCGCCTCGTTCAAGCGCCGCTGATCGGAGGGATCCACCCGGCTGCTCTTCTTGCCGAGAATCCGCTCGTAGGCCTCCACCAGCGAAGTGCCGATGCCGGTCTGCTCGCCCGCCGCCTTCTTCAGCCGGTTGACAAAGGTGCCAGCCTCGAACTGGCGGTTGGCGTCATTCGCCTTGGCGATGGCCTCCTGCATCTTTTCCATCGCCTTCTTCTGTTCCTCCACGGCCTGCGTCATGTCCTTGTCGGACTTCTCCGGCGTGTTGGACATGTCCTTCGCGTCGCCAAGCTTCTCTTCCACCTTCGGCAGAAGGTCCTTGGACAGCTCCTGCATCGACTTGAGCGACTCCGCCATCTTCTTGAGCGTGTCCTTCTCGATGTCACCATTGCGCGCGGCATCCTTCATCAGACTCTCCATCCGCTCCGTCAGTTCCTGCATGCGGCGCTGGCTCTCCGACTCGGCGTCCTTCTGGTTTTCCAAGCGCCGCTGGTTTTCATCTTTCTGGAGTTGCTCGCCATCCAGTTGATCCAGCCGCTGGTTTTCGTCGAGCAGGGCTTGCTCGCGCCGGGCGAGGTCTTCCAGTTCGGTGATGGCGCGGTCGAACTTGCTCTTCAGCATCTGCGCGTGCTCGTCACGCGTGAGGACGTAAATCGTAACCGGTTCGGAATAGACGCGCCCGCGGCCGGGCAAATAGTCCTCGCTGTAACCCCGCAACAGGATCTTCTGCGGCTCGATTCCGAAGGCCGCCGGCGAAAAAGAGGCCGGACTGGTCATCCGCCGTTCCTCAGGGCCACCCTTGCCGAGTTCCATCTCCCCGCTCGCGGGTGGTTCGCCGCTCGGCCGGCTCAACTGGCCCGCCCACTCGATGCCCATGCGCTTCACGCCAAAGTCGTCCTCCGACAACACCTCGAAATCGATCGTTTCCTCCGGCAGGATCGCCTTCTGGCGATCCACCCCTTGCAAGTAGCAAGTCGGCGGGGCATCGCGGATCGAATCCACTCGCAGCCGGAATCCCGACTGTCCTTCCAGGCCAAGCTGGTCCGTCCAAGTGAAGGGAATATCGACAGGAGCCGAACCCACCACCACCACCGGCGTGGTGGCCACCGAACCGGAAATCATCAGCTTTCCTTCCGCGGGTTCGGGCAGCGTAGGCAGAGATTCCCCGGCGGGATCAGCCGGGCGGTCCAGCCCCTGTGGCAGCTGCGAAGCGAGTGCCCCCTGGGCATTCTGTTCCTTCGTGGGACCAAAGGTTCCGCTGGAGAGCGCGCGAGTCGCCGTCATTTCAACTCTCATCCGGCTGCCTTCCAACAGACTCACGACACCGGTGTTCAGGTCCACGGTCCGTTCGGGAACGCCGAGGTATTCCGGTGCGTTGATCGTCGCCTTGATGCCCTCGATCGCCGGACGCTGCAGGGGCTCGATCCGCGTTTCATGCCGCAAGTCGCCGATGTGGAAAACGATGGTCCCCAGGTC
>CAXTTX010000519.1:0-3753 GCA_964247045.1 uncultured Verrucomicrobiales bacterium
GAAGAGGTCGGCGGTGTGGTAAGTCTCGAAGCGGGCCTTGAAAAACCCGCGCAGGAATTCCTCCGGCGCGACGTGGAGGATCTTCTTCCCGGCGTCGCCCTTCTTCGGGAAGAACTCCTTGAAGAAGAGGTGCATCATGCGGTGGCGTTCCTTCGAATCGCAGCCGAGGCACTTTGTGTAGATCCGCACCAGATCCGGCACCTTGCTGATACGCTTGTCCTTGAAGACGCCGCGATAGTCGCAGACCGGGCAATGGTATTCCGGACGGCCGCTTCCGGTGATGCCGTAGTAAATTCGGCGCAGGCTTTGCTTGAGCGGATTCATGGCGTGAAGGGAAATATGGTTTCTAGCTAGCCGCGGTGATTGAGGATACCCTGGCCCCAGCTGCTGGTGCGGATGAGTTCATCGCTCACCCCCCCGGCGGCGGCGAATTTTTCGAAACGCTGCCAGGCCTCCTCCTTGCGCCGCTGGATCTTGGCGCGGCCCAGGGAAGGAATCCAGCGGGAGAAGGGAATCCACGCGGGGTCACCGAAGCCATCGATGAGGAACATCGGCCCGGGACCATCCTCGCGCATCGAAACCACGAGATTGTGATCGAGAAGACTGCGGGTCAGCACCAGATGCTCCATGAGAAAATCGCAAAATTCGTCGAAGGAACCGCGGAGTTTCTGGACGTCGTAGCCGATGGTGATGAGCTCGCGGATGCTACGGGAAATACGACCATCGAAGTCGCGCACGAGATCGAGCACCAGGCCCGGCCCCAGATCGGTGGGATGGAGGCCATACGAGCGCGGAAGATGGCTCGCCATGGCGGGACCGATGCGCTTTTCGAGATCCTCCAGGATGCGCATCTCGTGGGTATTGTTGTTATACTCACGGCGCCAGTGGGCGGGAACGATCGTCTTCTTGTGCCGCACCGTGCGGCGCTCGTCGTTGCGCAGGACCTTCACGCACTTTTTGGGGTCGAGCGGATGGACGAAGCAATTCCGCCTGCCGCCGACGCCGAAGGGCTCGAGTCCTTGCAAGCGCAACACTTCCCCGCCGGACGGGGCGTTTGCGGTGGCATCGGTGGGGATAGGCATGGATGGTCGGGAAAAGCACCGGCGGAGCTGGGTTTCCAGCGTGTCAGCCCGGGATTGATATGCAAGCGGGTTTCACCTGAGACGGTCGAGGACGAGGCCCGCGCAACGATCGGCCTCGCGGAGGATCGTGGGTGGGGCGGGCAATGCTTTGGTAGCCTGCCACTGGGAAAAAGGGGTGAGGTAACTCTCCGCGCTGAGTTCCTCCAGGCCCCCCAAGACGCGGGAATTCTCCTTGAGCCGGGGCACCGGGAGGAGGCCGACACGGGCACCGGAACCCAGTGCCTCGTAGATCATGGAAACGGAGTCCTCGGTGACCCAGACCTCCGCCGCGGCCGCAAGCTTGGACGGCAGCCAATCCGGAGTCGTTTCGGAGTGGGGAAAGATCCTGACGGCGGGAAGGCGCTTCCGGATTTCCGTGATGAATCCGGCGGGCGTGCGTCGGGAATCCGTGAGCTGCCATACCCCTGCCCCGGCGATTTCCGCAAGGGCCGCGAGCAGCGATTCACCATCCCAGCCGTGATTGGCCGAGGGACCGCCAATGAGGATCATGCCTCCGGAGCGCGGGCCATCCCCGGAAGGAACCACACGATTGAGCGCGCCGCGGGTGAGGATGAGATTCGCGTGGTCGCCACCGTTCGGAAAATCATGGCCGGGAGCGATGCAAAGATCAAACCATGACAAAGGCAGGCTTGGTTTCATCAGGACCACCGAGCGGGCACGGTGTTTGCGCGCCAGCCAGAGCAAGGACGGATGCGTCGCATGCCCTGCCGCGATGATGAGATCCGGCTTCGGCAATCCGGCGCTCCCGGCAACGGCGGATCTAACACGCCTGAAGACATCTTTCACCCCGGCGATGGAAATGCGGTGGATCCCGGAGGGCACGCGACGCGAGATCGCCTCCGCCAGACCGAGCGACTGGTTTTCATGGCCGGGCTTGCCATCGCCTATCAGCCAGATCGTGAGGTTCGTTTGGATCACCGCGGGGACAGAATGACACGGCGGGATCGTTCATTGCAATCACGGCGGTTCCGTCCTATGGTGAATGATGAAAGGTTTTCTGGTTCTCTTGCTTGCCACGACGGCCATGGCCGCCAGCGCGCAAACGCCGAAACCGGTGGCAAAATCCGCCGAATCGAAGGCAAGCCCGGCCCAATCGGAATCCAAAGGGGCCGCAACCAAAAAGAAAACCTCCAAGCCCAGGACAACGGCTGCCGAGTCGAAGAAAAAAGCGGTCCCACCGGAGGAAAAGGCTTCCGAAGCCAATGCAAACACGCCGGAATCCAAGACCGGGAAATCCGACCTCTTGGAAGGACCACCGGCGCCCGGGGCAAAGGAAAAGACCAACTACGGAAAACCCGCGCTGATCGAGACCGCGCAACTGCTGGAGTTCGACACCTTGCCAGAGGATCGCAAGAAACTCATCGAGGGAGCCGTCGCCACGGCACGGGATTCCCCTTGGCTACCCTATCTCTTCGGAGGCTCGGATCCGAAGGACGGCGGCTTCGATTGTTCCGGCGCGATGTATTACGTGATGCGCAAGGCCGGCTTGGAGCCACCACGCACCTCCGCCGGACAATACCTGTGGCTTCAGGACAGCAACGGCCTCATCAAAGTTTCGCCGGATACCCGCGACTTCAATCACCCTTCATTGAAACTGCTGAAACCCGGCGACCTGTTATTCTGGGGCGGCACCTACGCTCCCACGGATGGCAGGCAGGTGAACATCACGCACGTCGCACTCTATCTGGGTCATGAAAAGAAAGACAAGCGGCCGGTGATGATCAACGCCACCGACGGAAGATCTTACCGCGGAACGAAAGCGAACGGCTATGGCGTCTACGATTTCCAGTTGCCAAAGGAAGGCACCAAGGCGGTCTTCATGGGATACGGGACGCCGCCGGGGATCAAGGAATAGCGCCATCGACACGACCCTATTTAAGATAAGTCACCCAACAGGGCACCTCAACACAATCATGAGGTTCAAGAAGTTAACGGGTCTGGACCTCATCTGAAAGATCGATCACCGCCACGTTCTTTTTCCGAATCAGCCTCTCCCTCCTGAGATCCCCCCATACGGCGACACCGCCCGCGTCCCCAAGCGCAGTCCCTATCGTGAGCTTGTCCTTATAAATTACCGGCCCCGGCTTGTTCACCTGACCTCCCACTATCACCATTTCCGCATTCCCATGACCACCCTGGATGAAACCGGGAGACTTCTTCTCTATCGGTCGATGCCTGGCGAGGCGGGAGGCGACCGAAGTATCCACGGCCCGTGACTCCCGGCTTCTCACCGGACCTTCCTTTTCCGGTTCATCCTGCCTGGATTTTTCCAAGCGGGAGAGCTGCCAATCCGCGGCCAAGGCCGAAACGACGACGAGGGATCCACAGGCGCTCAAGGTCAGCAGGTTCATCGTGGAGACTTTATACAACCATAACTTTGCGATACAAAGCTAAAATCCCGATTGGGGGGATGTTTCGATATGAAGCGTTGGCAATCAGCGCATCACATACTCCAGCAAAAGGCTCTGGATGGCGCAGTAAAAGCGGGAACGGACGAACGCCGACTGCTCCTCGGAAGTCATTTCATGAAAATCCGGCATCTCATCCGCGCCGAAATGGAAATGCTCCTCAATGGCGAGGCGGGCTTGGTTGAGCGAGCTGTACCAAGGAT
>CAXTTX010000520.1:0-3744 GCA_964247045.1 uncultured Verrucomicrobiales bacterium
GAGAATACCCGTCGCGGCAACCGCTTCCTTGTAAGGTTTGTCCGGCGGCATCACCGGCGGATCACCCGGCGGCGGCATGGCCTGCTCCGCCTGCGTCCGGGAGACAAAGACGATCATGGCCACTCCGAACCCGGCGGCGAGAAGGGAAAGAAATGCTTTGGTAAGGAAATTCATGGGAGACTTCAGTGGGCGTGTTCGTGCTCGAAATGCGGGGCTTCCGCCGGGTCCTGGTCCTTCACCTCGACGATCTCCCCATCATCCATCCGGGCGATCCGGTCGCCGTACGAGAAGATGCGATTGTCGTGGGTGACGATGATGACCGCGCGGTCCGCCGAGCGGGCAATCTGGCGGAAAAGGTCCATCACGATCTCCCCGTTCTCCGCGTCGAGGGAGGCGGTGGGCTCATCGCAGACCACGAGCGGCGGTTCATGCACCAGCGCGCGGGCGATGGCGACGCGCTGCTGCTGGCCGCCCGAAAGTTTGTTAGGCCGGTCCTTCCAGCGGTTGCCGAGCCCCACTTTCTCCAGCACCTCGCGCGAGCGCTTGATGGCCTTGCCATTGGAAACCCCCTTGATGAGCAGGGGAACGCTCACGTTTTCCGCGATGGAGAGGGTGGGGATGAGGTTGAATTGCTGGAAGATGAAGCCGATGTTGTCCGCGCGGAATTTGGTCAGAGCCGAGCCGGACATCTTCTCCAACTCGTGGCCGAAAACCGTGACGTCGCCGGCATCGACACGCATGGTGCCGGCGATAGCGCTGAGCAGCGTGGTTTTCCCGCAGCCGGAGGGGCCGACGAGCATGAGGATCTCCCCGGTGAGCGCCTGGAGCTTCACCTGCTTGAGCACGTGGATGCGGCTCTGGCCGTCGCCAAAGCTTTTCTCGACGCCGCTGACTTCCACGGCAGTACGCTGGGTGGTGGGAGTGGGGTCAGGCACGGAAGACCATGGCGGGTTCGTAAAGACTGAGACGGACGATTCCCATGAGGGCCGCGAGCATGCAAATGAGTTGGATGACGCCGAAGGCGAAGACGGGAATCTGCCAAGGCATGAAGAAGGGCGGCTGGCCATTCTTCAAGGCACCGAGGGCGAAGAAGGCGGTGGCACCGAGACCCAGGCCGAAGCCGATGGTGCCGACGGTGATGGCTTGGACGATAAGCATGATGCTGAGCCGGAAGTTGGACATGCCCATGGCTTTGAGCGCGCCGAGGTGCTTCAGGTTGTCCAGCACGAAAGAGTAGAAGGTCTGGCAGGAAACGGCCACGCCGACGATGAAGCCGATGACGACCGTGGTGCCGAAGGAAATGGGAATGCCGGTGTTCTTCACATACCACCAGACGGTGGCCGTGTTGAAGTCCCGGGTATCCTTACCGAAGTCGCGGTTGACGTAGGCGCGCAGGCCGGTGGCTTTCTCGATCTGTTTCGCGGCTTCATCCACGGTCATGCCATCGATGGGAGCTGCAATGACGGCGGTGAGCATTTTCCGTTGGGGCGGGGTGTATTGGAGCGCGCGTTCGTAAGTGGTCCAGATATAGGGACCACCGGTGAAGGAGCGCATCGCCTTGCAAATGCCGACGACGCGGGCCTCGACGTCGTTGATTTCAAAGCGATCGCCGATCTTGATGCGTTTCGAGGGGTCTTTCGGATCGGAAGAGAGGCGCTGGGTGGCCAGTTCGTCGATGACGACGGTGTTGGGAAGCCGGAGGTCGGACAGTTTTCCCTCGACCATACGTCCGGGAGCACCGGCCAGCGAGGCGGCGTCGATGCCGAGGAGCTGGATGGTCTTGAAGCTGCCGTTCTCCAACCTCACACGCTGGATGCCCGAGTACAGTGGCATCGCCCATTTCACCGCGGAAACCGAACGGACGCGCGAGACGTCGGTGTCGCGCATCGGGTTGGTTTCGTTCACCTGCTCGACGCGTTCTTCCACCACGTAGATCGGGGCGGCCACGTTCTTGAGCGTGGAGGTGGTCCACAGCATGAGTCCGCAGAAAACGGAGGCCTGCTGGACGATGAGGAAGGTCGCGAAGAACAGACCCGCCACGAGCATCAGGTATTTGGCGGTGTCGCCAAAGAGCATTTTGAGAGCAAGACCGATCATCAGGGAGGGCGCGGGGCTTTCAGGGACGTCCGCGACGCGAACTTATCAGGCGTCCGAAACCGCGCAACCCGTGACACGCGATCCGGCGATTTTGTGCTACGACTGTTTGAAACATGGTGCTTTTCCATTTCCAACAGCCGGGGGAAATGGGCTAGGATCGCGCATGCGCACGCTGGAAGAGTGGCTCGCCTCCGAGGAAACGGGGGAGGCCTTTTCGCATTGTCTCCGTTGCAAGGTCCCCTTGGTGGAAATCGACGCGCCGTGGCTGGTGAACAAGGAGTTTTTCCGCGGCGAGTGCATCCTGGAATACGCGATCTGCCAGCCCTGCCGCGACCGGGTAACCGCCGACCTTTCCGAGGAATCGAAGGAATCCGTGCGGCAGTTTTTGGAAACCGAGATCGACTGGGAGGAGCGGACGAAGGAAATCATGCTGTCGCACGATCCCACCTCGCGGTTGGAGGCATGTGTCGCGTGCCGGACGCCGAGGGAACAGTTGGATGGGTTCGGAATTTCCGCCTTGTTCGACTCCGGTGGGAAACCCGTGGAAGGTCCGCTGCCACTGTTGATTTGCCGGAGCTGCATCTCGCGGATGACGGCGTCCTTATCCGGGGAAAGCCGCGAAGTTTGGCGGAAGTTCCTGGCGGAAAATTTCGCGGGGCCGCCGGAGGACTCGGGGTTTCCCGGCTTGCTCTGATAGAGCGCTCACCCCTTGGTGAAATCCAGTTGGCAGAGCGCGAGGGCTGCATTGAGCCTGCCGTGTTTGAGGTGGTCTATCAGGTGGTCCAGGCGGCCGAGATAGAGAGGAGCATCCTGCTGATAGGCCTCCCGGACATGCTGTTTCTCGATGGTGGAGAGCTTGCCGTCGAAAGCCGCTGCCACGGTCAGGAGGTCGAGCAGGAAGTTCCGTTCCGGCGGGCTGACCTGACGCAGGGTTTCGAGGAAGAGATTCCAGTCGTCGTAACGGTCTTCCTCCTCGATGCCGAGGAGATCCTGGAAACGCAGGAGGAGGATCACCATGTTCGGGTGATAGTTGCGGGTTATCACCACCGCATTGCCAATGGCCCTGAGGCAACCCTTTCTCGCAATCGGGGACAACTGTCGGAGAAACGGCCCGTTCGCGGCGTCTTCGGCGATCCGGTTGGCGAGCGCGTGGCCGAAGAGGCGGAGCCTCGCCTCGTGGATGACTTTCCGGATGACCACGCCGTTCCAGAACATTTCCACCGGCAGGGCGACATACAGGATGGAGATACCGAAGAGCTTGCTGCCCACGGTCATCTTCAGCCCGAACTTGAGGAGGAAGTTCGTGACGATGATCTTGGCCTTGTACAACAGGCCGAGCACGATGAGGTTCTTGCGGGAAATGATCTTGAAGGGATCGATTCCCAACAGCTTCAGCTCAGGGTCGGGGATTTCCAACGCGGCGCGCGCGAGGAGATTCCTCACGCCGAAGACACCTTCGTAGAGGGAATCATGAACATACTCCTCCATGTGTATGAGTTCACTGACCTTGTGGACACACCTGAGCGAAATATAGAACAGCAGGTAGAACTCGATCAGCGTCGCTGCGATCGTACCGCGATCACCCAGCCGTAGTGAATCCATGGCGATGCCGTCTATAGCACGATGTCCACATAGACGATGGGAAAC
>CAXTTX010000521.1:0-3730 GCA_964247045.1 uncultured Verrucomicrobiales bacterium
ACCGCCTCGTCGGGGCCGGGTTCAAGACGACGGTCGATCCCGACGGCCGGGACGAGTGGCGGGCGGCGCTGGAACAACTGGCGGTGGCGGGAACGGAGGGTGATGAGGTCGGCCTGTTGCCGCTGCGGCTCAGCAAGGGCGGGATTTACCTGCGGATGCGGCGGAACGCGGAGGCGCTGGCGGAGTTTGACGCGGTGGTAGCACTTTCCGCGCATGATGCGGAGGCGCATCTGGGCCGGGCGAGGTGCCTGCTGCGGATGAAGGATGCCGAGGGTGCGGTGGAGGCGGCGCTGGCCAGCGTGGAGCTGGATGACAGCCAGCCGCTGGCGCATCTGGTGCTGGGATTGGCTTTGTTGCGGCTGGGCGAAACGGACGGAGCAGCGAAGGCGCTGGAGATGGCGGTGGCGCTGGATCCTTTCCTGGCGCTGGGACACCGGCATTTGGCGCGTATCCATGCGAAGAGTGGGAATTTCTACAAGGCGTATGAGCACACGATGCTGGCGCAGCGGGCGAAGGGGCGGCGCGAGGATTCGGGGCAAGCGGCGGTGGCGTTTGGAACGGCGGGGGATGGGGTGAAACCCGGAAGAAGGAATCTAGCGGTTCCGCCGGAGGAGGTGATCACGATCGTGACCGGGTTGCCGAGGTCCGGGACATCGATGATGATGCAGGTGGTGGACGCGTGCGGGCTGGCGGTTCTAACGGACGGGCATCGTCCGGCGGACCGGGACAATCCGAAGGGGTATTTTGAATACGAAGCGGCGCGGGCGCTACGGACCGATCACACCTGGCTGGAAGGGGCGAAGGGGAAGGTGGTGAAGATCGTCGCGCAGTTGTTGCCGTATTTACCGCCGGAGCATCATTACCGGGTGATTTTCATGACACGGGATCTATCCGAAGTGGTGGCATCCCAACATGCGATGCTGAAGCGGCTGGACCGGTTGGGAGCGCGCTTGGAACCGGCGGGGCTGTTCCGGGTTTTCCATCAGGAGCTGAACCGGGTGCAGGCGTGGTTGGCATCGCGGGAGAATATTTCGACGCTGATGGTGAACCATGCGGAGGCGATCGCGGAGCCGGAGGCAATCGTGGTGGCGGTGGGGGAGTTTTTGGAACGTGAGATCGACCCGCGAAAGGTCGCCGCCGTGATCGACCGTCGCCTGCACCGGCAGACGGGTGGGGGGAAGTAGCCCCGTGTGGCTCAATGTTCCCCCGTCACCGGTGAACCCTTCGGAATCCCGGCCTTGCCTGTCAGCTTGATGGCGAAGGAAGGCTCATCCTTGTCGTTGCTTCCAATGAGGAGGGTGGCGTTGCGGTTGCCGGGGGTGCGGGGTTGGAACGCCAACTGGAAGCGGGTGGACCTGCCGGGGGCGAGTTCCCTTTTCGCCAGGCGGATGAAGAAGAAGTCCTTTTTGCCGGCTTGATCCAGGGTGATCTTCAGGTTCTTGAGCGGACCGGTCCCGGTGTTGCGGATGGTGATGGTTTTCGTCTGTCCCTTGATGCCCACCGCGGAGGTGCCGAAGTTGAGTCCGCGGCCTCCGCTTTTCAGGATCGTTCCGCCCGGGTGTTCCACGGAAATTTCCGGGATGGCGATGATGCCCTCGCCTTTCAGCACCACGGTGAATGGATCCGCGTTGCTGTCACTGCTGGAGATCCGCAGCGTCGCTTCCTTCGCACCGGTGGATGCCGGTGAAAAGCGGATGTTGAAAGGAAGCGTTTCTCCGGCAGGCACCGCGCTCCCCTCCAGATGTCCCACCAGCGCGAAATCCGCCGCGTCGTTTCCGGTGATGTCGATCGCAATATCCGTTAGATCCGCGGTGCCGGTGTTGCGCAATTGGAAGGATAGATCCTTGGCTGCCTTGGTGCCCACCTTGCCGAAAGCGGTGGCGTCCGCATTCGCGAGGGTGCCCCGTGGGCCGGAGACCTTCAGATCGGGCAGGCCGGGATCATAAATTTCTCCGATGGCGACGAAGTTCCATTCACCGCCGGGAGTTTCGTCGTCATAGTTATTGTCCCTGCTCCTGCCTCCGGCGACGAGGACGCGGCCGTCCGCCAGGACGACAGAGGCGGCCTCGCGCCGGGCATGGGCCATCGGCGCGATCTGCCGCCATTCACCGGCCGCGGCCTGATAGATCTCACAGCCTGCGGTCCAGGTGATGTAGGTGTCCATTCCTCCGGCCACCAGAACGTCCCCGTTGGCCAGGCTCTCCGAGATGTGTTTGAGCCGGGGGCGTCCCCACGGCGAGGATTCCCGGGTGCCGTGGGTCGGGTCCAGGATATCGCAATCCGGGGCCAGTCCTTCCGGACCGGGTCCCGAGCCACCGATGAGAAGCACCTCTCCCCCGGGGAGGAGGGCGGCGGTGTGGTTGTAGCGCTGGATGCCTGCCAGAGGAAACCCGGCCCATTGCTTCGTCACCGGATTATAGATTTCACATCCTTCCGTGTAGTGCCAGGCGGTGAAGGTCATGTCGGATCCCCCGGCGGCCAGAACCCTGCCGTCCCGAAGCAGCGTGGCAGTGTGTCTCTCCCTGGTTTCCAGCAGGGACGGACTGTCGGACCACCCGCTGCCGGTTTCGGCGTCGTAGATCAGGCCACCAAAACCGGCGTCGCCACCGGCGGTCAGGACATCGCCATTTTTCAAGCGCGTGGCGGTTCCATTTCGCGTCACTCCGGCAAAGCTGATCGAGGCGTACCATTTGCCGCTCTTCGGATTGTAGATTTCCGCGCCGTGGGTCGTCCCTCCGGTGATCAGGACCTTGCCGTCCGGGAAGGAGGTGGCGTCGTGTCCCGTGCGCGGGGCCAGCATCTCACCGGTGGATGACCAGGTGTTTGTCGCGGGGTCGTATATCTCACAACTGCCCAAGGTGGCCCGGTAGATCCCGAAAGGGCGTCCTACACCACCGGCGGCGAGCACCTTTCCGTTAGGAAGCAAGGTGAGGGTGTGCCCGGACCGGGGCACGAGCATGGGCGCGGTGGGTTGCCATTCACGGGCGACCGGCACGCGGATTTCCATCTGGTAGATCCCCTGGTCACCCCGGCCACCCTCCACGAGCAGCCGGCCATCCGGCAGGATGAAGCCCGAGGGTGTCGTGCGGCCGTGGTTGAGAGGGGGGTCATCCTTCCAGGTGCCCGTGGAGGGATCGTAAATTTCGCAGTGGGTGATCGGGGTGTAGTAGAGGGTCGAGGTGCCGCCAAAGAGGATCACCTGCCCATCAGGCAGGCGGGTGAGCCTGGAGTTCATCCGGGGTTGGGAAAGTCCCCCGGTGGGTGTCCATTGGCCGGTGGCGGGATCGAACAATTCACAAGTCAGCGTTGCCGGGTCCGAACCGGTGACAAGCACCTTGCCCGTGGGCAACAGGACGGCGTCATGCTGGATCCGCGCTACATTCAGGTCGCCGGTCCTGCTCCACGTTCCGGTGGCCGGGTCGTAGAGTTCGGAGGTCTGAGATCCATAGACACCATCCACCCCGGGCGCGTAGCCGCCGACGACAAGCACCCGGCCATCGGGCAGGAGGGTGGCGGTGGCATCCCGGCGAGGGACAATCAACGGGCCGGTGCGGGAGAAGGTTTCCGTCACGGGGTCGAACAGTTCGCAGGTGATCACCGGGTTTATCCAGGGGACGGTCCACCCCCCGGCAATGAGAACCTTGCCATTGGCGAGGCGCGTCGCGGTATGGCGCATGGTTTTGTCCTGCGGACCGGTGATCCATTTCCAAAGGTTGGTCGCCGGATCATA
>CAXTTX010000522.1:0-3707 GCA_964247045.1 uncultured Verrucomicrobiales bacterium
ATTCCGCGCGTGCACGTACAGGGGGCCGATTCCTGTCAGCTCCTGCAAGAGACCGGTGAACGGGCCGGTGAACCGCAGGCTGCGATTACCGACTGATCGGGGAGGGAAATGCTTCATGGTTGGATGAAAAAAAGAGGTCCGTTCAGGCGGCGGAAAAGGGACGGATAGCACCGGTGTCCCCGGCAGGTGGCTCGCGGTGGATGCGGAGCTGGCGGGCGGAAGCTCTTGTTAGACGGAAGTCCGCGGCCTCCACATCGGCATAGACGACGTTCCGGCAGTCCCGATCCGCGATGCGCAACACCGGTCCTTCCGAGTCGATGAAGGTGGGCGTGAATTTCACGACGCCACGGTGGCTGGCCGAGCGGATCACCACCTCAACGCTCTCGCAATCCCGCAGGGCGCGGCCCGCCTCACGGACCAGTTCCCCTTCGCCGGGTGCGTGCGGGGCCTGGCTCCATTCGTCGAGCCACGCTCCGGCGCCGAGCTTGCGGCTTTCCATGCAATCCAGCGAGACGCCCTGGAAGCGGTCCAGCAGCCCGCGGATTTCCGGCGAATCCCACACTTGGCCGTTCAGGCGGATGGAGACGTCGATGGCCTTTCCCGGCTCACCCATGGCCAGCAGCGGGCGGCGGTCGCAGATTCCGGTTAGAAGATAGACATTCACCGGCCGGTCGACATCCGTCTCCAGACCGCTGGTGCGGTCCTGCAGGACATTCCACCCGCTCTCACGGTAGGAGACGCAGAGGCCGAAGGAGGTGGTCTTCGCCAAACTCAGTCCTTCTTGCCGCAGCACCATCGTCCCCTGCCCCAGGCAACAGAGGTGGTTCAAAACCTCATGGATCGGCCCGCGCAGCACATAGGCGCAGGAGCAGGGCGAGGACGGGCTCTTCTTCCACGAACAGAACATGCCCGACACTGCGCTACTCCCGGAATTTGCGCTCGCGGCAGCTTGCGAGGGATCAGCGCGGGATTGCGTGAATGACGGGCAAACGGCCTGCTAGCCGTTCACGGGAATTCCCGGCAATTCGACGGCCTCGTCGAAGGCATCGGGCCACTTGTCCTTTTCGATGGCGGAGCGCCGGCGGCGCGGCAGGACGAGTTCGAGGAAATACGGCAGCACGAAAGTGACCACCACTCCGGCCACGAGCGCCTGCATGGTGGCGTCCTCGAGCGTGAAGTTCTTTCTGCCGGGCGTATAAGCAATCAACGGCTCGGTATGGACGACGGTCCACTTCACCGGATTCGCGCTTTCCCGCTTCATTTCCACGATCTTCGACCGCAGATCCAGCACCTGCTGGTGCGCGTGGTCCCAGTCCCTGCGGGCAGCGTCGAGATCCAGTTGGGACAGCGGATCGGCGGCCTTTTCCCCTCTCACCGAGATCAGGCGGGAGAGCGCCTGCCGTTTTGCCACCATTTCATCCTCGGCTTCCACCAGCAGCTCTGCCGACGCCTCGATCTTGGCTTGGGCGGCGACATCCATCAGCGATTGCTCATACCGGCCCAGGGATTTCACCAGGGTGTTCGCGAGATCCCGCGCGGTTTCCTTTTTCAGGTGCTTCACCGAAATCTCGATCAGGCCGGTATTCGGCTCGACCCGGGTCCTCGTGATGCCCTCCGTGATCCGCTCCGCGTTTTCACGGTCGATGCTCCACTCCTTGGTCAGATTGAGTTCCCCAACCGCCCATTTCACCACCTCGCCGGACTTCAACAATTTCAACACCTCAGCCTGGGGACGCTTGCCCAAGTATTCGAACATCACCTTGCTCTCGTAGCGCTCCGGGGTGAAATAAACAATGACCGCCCCCCACAGGAAAACCACCAGCGGCACCACGAGCAAGCCGGCGCGCACGGTCCATTTCCAGCGGGCATAGACCCTGGATGGCAAAAACCTCCCGGCAATTCGGTCTTTCTGCATCCGTGGAAGAAAGCAAACCGCGCCTTTGAGGTCAATCTTGGAGAATCTCCCCGCCGAACCCGCTTAAGGACCAACCCTCCCGGGAAACTTTAAGTTGCACCCCCGCCCCCCGGCGCGTTTTGTAAGGGATGATTATCTTGTCAGGGACGGATGGCGGGTCTTGAACGGACCGGCTTATCCAGAACGCATTGCCTTCCTGGGAGGCTTTCTCCCGCGTCGCTGCGGAATCGCGACCTTCACCCAGGACCTTTGCGAAGCGGTGGCGGCGGCCGCACCCGACGCCGACTGCTTCACCGGCGCGGTGAACGACCGCGTGGAAGGCTACAAATACCCGCCCCGCGTGCGCCTCGAGTTGTTGGAAAAGGATCTCGATTCCTATCGCCGCGCCGCGGATTTCCTGAATTTCAACAACGCCGGGGTCCTCTGCGTGCAGCATGAGTTCGGCATCTACGGCGGTGCGGCTGGGAGCCACTTGCTCGCCCTGCTCAAGGAAGTGCGCATGCCCGTGGTGACCACCTTGCATACGATCCTCCGCGAGCCCTCCGACTTGCAACGGAAGGTGATGAACGAACTCGCGCAACGCAGCGACCGGCTCGTGGTGATGGCCCGCAAGGGCCGCGAGATCCTGATGGAGACCTATGGCGTGCCGGATACGAAGATTGATGTGATTCCCCACGGCATCCCGGATGTTCCCTTCGCTCCCGCGGAACCGTTCAAGGCCCAGTTCGGCATGGAAGGGAAGCGCGTGCTGCTCACCTTCGGGCTGTTAGGACCCGGAAAGGGCATCGAGCATGCGATCAACGCGCTGCCGGAAATCGTCCGCAGGCATCCGAACGTGATCTACGTGGTGCTCGGTGCGACCCACCCCCATCTGGTCGAACGCGAGGGCGAAAGCTACCGGCTCGGGCTGGAACGGCTGGCGGAGGAGCGGGGCGTCACGGACAACGTCATTTTTTACAACCGCTTCGTCTCACCGGATGATCTCATGGAATTCATCGGTGCCACCGACATCTACCTCACCCCTTATCTCAACGAGGAGCAGATCACTTCCGGTACGCTCGCCCAAGTCTTTGGCGCGGGAAAAGCGGTGGTTTCCACTTCGTATTGGCATGCGCGGGAAATCCTGACAGAGGGCCGCGGCACCCTGGTTCCTTTCCGGGATCCCGTGGAGATCACCGAAGCGGTCTGCGCCTATCTCGACAACCCCATGCTGCTGGAAAGCACGCGCGCCGCCGCCTATCAGGCAGGACGCGGGACGATTTGGCCC
This sequence comes from uncultured Verrucomicrobiales bacterium, assembly GCA_964247045.1. Lineage (GTDB taxonomy): Bacteria > Verrucomicrobiota > Verrucomicrobiia > Verrucomicrobiales > Akkermansiaceae > Luteolibacter. The sequence goes on from CAXTTX010000522.1 coordinate 3,183, forward strand.
ACGGTGGCGGGAGCCTACCTGGATTCCTTCAGCCGCGCGCGGGCGGACCGCAAGTCCGTTCCCCGCGGCTCCTTCGGCGGCTGGACGCTCGGCAGCCGGCCCTATAACATGCCGCCGCTGCGGCTCGATCACATCGTGCGGATGAGCGACGGCACCGGTATTTTCCAGCATGCCACCTTCAACGTCCCCAATTTCCACGAGGGCTACTGCACGGATGACAACGCCCGCGCCTTCATCCTCTGCAACCTGCTGGAGGAACCGCACGCCCTCCATCACCAGGCCACGACCTACCTTGCCTTTCTAACGGCCGCGCTGGACCACGGCACCGGGCGCTTCCGCAACTTCATGGGCCACGGCCGGGAGTGGCTGGAGAAGATGGGCAGCGAGGACAGCCACGCCCGCGCGCTCTGGTCGCTTGGCGTCGGTGTGGGCTGCGCGCGCGATGGCGGCCACAAACGGCTGTCGATTCATCTTTTCGAGCTCGGTCTCCCCGCCGTGGACGCCTTCACCTCGCCCCGTGCGTGG
>CAXTTX010000523.1:0-341 GCA_964247045.1 uncultured Verrucomicrobiales bacterium
TGGCCCACGAGCGCGATCTTCTTTGCATCGCCAACCTGATGCAGCGCTACAATCCGCTCTACGAGGCGGCCCGGGGATTGATCCAATCGGGCATACTCGGGGAATGCCTGCACGGGTGGTTTGAGAACTACGCGAGCGATGAAGGTTTGCGCGAGGATCATTGGTTTTGGGACCGGGAAAAAAGCGGCGGTATTTTCATCGAGCACGGGGTGCATTTCTTCGATCTGTTCGAGGGGTGGTTGGGCACCGGCGAGGTGGTTGCCGCCCAACGGGTGCTGCGGCCGGGATCAGGGGTTGAGGAGCAGGTGCAATGCACGGTGCGGTATGGCAGCGGGCCGCTC
>CAXTTX010000523.1:351-3701 GCA_964247045.1 uncultured Verrucomicrobiales bacterium
TTCGACCGCCAGGAGTTCCGGCTGCTGTTTGAACATGGCGAGCTGACCTTGGAAGAATGGGTGCCGATCCGGGCGCGGGTGAGGGCGGGTGTGAACGAGGAGCAGACGCGCGAGCTGATGGAGCTGTTTCCGGGTTCACGACTTGATGTGCTGAAGATGTACGGGGGTGGTGATCGGGCCGCGAAGGGGCGTTTCAAGGAGATCGACATTTTCCAACAGGTCGAACTCAACCACGACCCGGGGGACGAGAAGCAGCGCCGGTATTGTGAACTGTTAAGGGCGCTGTTTGTGGATCAGCTGGCCTGGTTGAGGGATCGTGGTCATGTGAGGAAGATCACGGAGCAGAATGGGCGGGATTCGCTGGTGATGGCGGAGAGTGCCAAGCTGATGAGCGAGGGAAGCCGTTAGGTTTTTGGTTCGGTGGAAGCGGGTGCGGACCTTGGTCTGCTAGAGCGGCATGTCCTGCCCCAACCGGACCGCACGGAGTGCGGTCCCTGCCGGAACAGCGGCCGTGGGAGGACCTTGGTCGTGAGGGGTTGGGTGGACTGCCACAGCCGGACTGTTAGGGATAACGGTCCCTGCCTGGAAGAGCCCTGCCCTAAGAGATGTCAGGGGAGGCTCTTGAGGTAGGCGGTGATGTCGGCGATGGACTGGGGGGTGAGGCCGAGCATGGCGGGGGTGTACATCAGGGACTTTTCCATTTTTTTCATGCCGGCGATGCGGGAGCGGGAGATGGTCTGGGTCTGGCCGCCGAGGCATTTGACGATGACGGGGTCGCCATCGCCGAGGACCATGCCCATGATGGTGAGACCGTCCCTGGTTTTTATCTCGGTGCCTTCGAAGCCGTGCGAGATATCGGCGGAGGGACGGAGGATGGCGTCGATGATGACTTCCGAGGGCTGCTGCTTGCCAAAGCTGGTTAGATCCGGGCCGTATTCGATGCCGTTATCGCCAACGTGGTGGCACATGTAGCAGGCGGCGATGGCAGCCTTGCCACGGGTGGCGTCGCCGTGGAGTTTCACGACTTCGGTGGCAGGCGGGAGCTGGGGCGCGTTGGCGGGTTCGGCGGGCATTTCGACGGCGACGAGCTTCGCGTTCGCGGGGTCCTGGCCCATCGCCTTGAGGATATCGTCCACACCGTAGGGTTTCCAGAGGTTGCCCTTGCGGTTGTTCACCCACCATTTGGCCAAGTCCTTGTGGGCGAAGCCGGCGGTGTTCGCGAGTTCGATCATGGTGGCGGCGGCGGCGGCGCTGTTGGTGAAGCCGAGGGCGGTGAGCATGAGCTTCGACTGGTCGGCGGACATTTTCGGAGCAAGCGCGCGGGCCTTGAGATCGGCCACGGCCTGCGGCGGATGGAGGCGCCAGGCGATCCATGCGAAGCCGTCCGTCCAGCCATCCGAAGTGCCGGAGACTTTTTCACGAAGGGCATTATAGACCGCGGCTTCCTTGCCGGTGCAACCGAGACCGAAGGCCTCGAGATAGGCACGGTCCTTGCCATCGAATTTCCCGGCGATGGTGACGAGGAAAGGTAGCGCCTTGTCCGCGGGAACATCGCGCAGCGAGAGGGCAATCTCGCGGCGGACCAGCGGGGATGGATCGGCAGCCATTTTTTCCGCGAGCTTCACCACGTCGCCACGGGCGGCGCGGACGGCGCGGCAGGCGACGAGACGGGTGCGGGCGTTGTCGGAGGAGAGCAGGTCGGAAACGATCTTCTCACCGGAGGGGCCGATCTGGGCGAGGAGCCAGACCGCGCGGGCGGCGATGTAGGGGTTCGGGTCCTTGAGCAGCGCGGAGAGGGCGGGCACGGCGGCTTCGCCCTGGGCCTTGAGTTTCACGAAACCGCTGTTGCGGACGTTCACGGCAGGGCTTTTCAGCGCGGCGATCTGGCCTTCGGTGGTGTTCAGGTCGAACTTGGGGACGACGGGTTTGAAACCCTTCGGCGCGATCCGATAGATCGTGCCGGAGCCGGCCTTGTCCATCGTGCCATGGCCACCGACGCGCGGGTCGAACCAATCGGCGACATAAAGCGCGCCATCCGGACCGACGGTGACGTCGGAAGGACGGAAGCGGGTCTTGAGTTCGTCGTTCCCGCCCCCGACGAAGTCGGAGCCGGCGAATTCCTTTTCCTTGTTAGAAGTGAGGAAATCGATGCGCTCCAGTTTGAAGCCCGCGCCGTCCGGCACCGGCAGGTAACCGAAGATGACGTTCTTGCCGGCTTCGCAGGCGAGGAGCAGGCCCTGCCACTTGGCGGGCAGCGCGCCGTTTTCATAGAAGGCGACACCGGTCGGCGAGCCGCCGCCATAGACATCGCCGGAGGGCATGGTGCCGGGGTCTTCCTGACGCCACTCCGCGGTCGGCACGTCCTGGCCGGGACGGCGGTCCGCGTCCCAGGAGCGCTGGCCATCGACGGAGCAGAAACCGGCGTTGCCGCCCTCGATGACTTCCGCGACACGGCAGGCCGGCGGGTCGTCGTTGTCGCTCTGGAACATGTCGCCGAAGGAGGTCAGCGCCTGTTCGTAGGAGTTGCGGTAGTTGAAGCCGACGATGCGGGCCTTCGTGCCATCCGGATTCATGCGGACGGAGAAGCCGCCGATCCAGACGTTGCCATCGTCGCTCGGCTTGCCGGCGGCGGAACGGGTGTCCTGGTACCAGGTGCCGCCACCGCTGTTGTAGTAGGCGCTGCCCATGCGGAAGGTCTTGCCGGACTTGTCGGTGAAGATCGCGCCGCAGTTGCCGTTGTTGAAATTCCACATGCCATCGGGACCGACAGTGACGCTGTGCAGCGAGTGGTCGTGCTGGCGGGCATTGAAGCCGGTGAGCAGCACCTCGCGCTTGTCCACGGCGGGGTCGAATTTCCGGTCGCCGTTCACATCCGTGTAAACGATGAGGTCGGGCGGTTGGGAAACGATGACCTTGTCCCCGATGACGGCAACGCCGAGCGGCGATTCCAGGTTCTTGTCCTGGACGAAAGTCTCGCTGGTATCGGCCATGCCATCGCTGTCGGTGTCGGAAAGGATGACGACGCGGTCCCCCTCCGGCCGCGCGCCAGCGGCGTGGCGGTAGTTCACGCCTTCCGCGACGTAGAGGCGGCCCTGGGCATCGAAGTCGATGTTGGTGGGGTTCCGCAGCATGGGAGTGGTCGCCCATACCGTGACCTCGAGGCTGGAGTCCGGCGTGGTGAACATGTCCTCGGGGACGAGCGTCTCGGCATCATCGCCGGCGGCGGGTGGTTTTTCCGTGTAAACCTGGAAGATCGCATCCGAGGGTTGGGGCCGCCCTCCTTGGAACATGCCGCCGTCGTCGATGCCGACCCTGGTGGAGAAGCCGCGGACGTTCTCCGGGAGCTGATA
>CAXTTX010000524.1:0-3697 GCA_964247045.1 uncultured Verrucomicrobiales bacterium
CTTCGCCGCCGGTTGATGAATAACTTAGGAAGGGGTATCAGCGTAGATGGAGGGCCTGGATTTCTCCCAACAAGCCCTCAATCTATGACCGCCGGTGGCCGATGGCCATGCGCCAATCGGTCATCAACATGGCAGTGGTTCCATGTTTCCACAGGGAGATTTTTGATTGGGGCTTCACCCGGGATCGTTCATGCTTTCCGATCTGACCAAAGTCAGCCCTTTCGTTTGGAAGATCATCACCCGCTCACTAACACCCCCGGAACACTCTCAAGATGTGACGCTTCCGACCTTCTATATTGGCAGACGCCACGTTGGTTGAGAGCAGCCCTCCGCTTTGGTATTCTTCCCGTTGATGAATACCACCGGTCCCAACCACACCGCCGCCACCGGCAATAACCTGCCCTTCTTCTTTCCACCCTCGACTCCACAGCCGCTCCCCATCGCCCCCGGATTTTTCGGAAAAAAACTCTGCAGGGTTGGCTTTTGTTGCATTTCCCCCCGCTGAACTTTTCACCATTTCTCCTAACCCGCTGACAACCTTGAAGTCCCAAAAATTCCCCTTTTCCTCCCAATATGACAAAATGACAAAATCTCCCGTCTCAAACCCGGAAATCATACGGCAATCGTACGGCAAAACGACGGATTTTGCGTTTTCTCACCCCAAAACCGCCCCTCCAACCGCCCCTGCCAGACCGTTCCCAGACCGTCTCCGGCACCCATCCCCCGATTTAACCGCTTGCGCAACTGGCACGAAATAAGCTGATATCGGGGGAACGGGTCCGGTTTTTCCGGCCCCGTTCCTTTTCTTTTTTACCGAGAGCATCAAAAATGAGTGTCACCGAAAGCCCTGTCTGCCCGTTGTATATCAACGGGAAATGGATCAACCCGTCCGGCAAGACCGGCAGCCCCGTCTATAATCCCTCGCGCGGGAGCGTGATCGCCAGCGTGCCGATGTGCGGCCCGGCGGAGGTGGACCAGGCGGTGGCCTCGGCGAAGGCGGCTTTCCCGATGTGGCGGGATACGCCGCCCAACGAGCGGGCACAGGTGTTTTTCCGGGCGAAGATCATGCTGGAGGATGCCTTCGAGGAACTCTGCCTCGGCATCGCGACGGAGCACGGCAAGACCCTTTCCGAAGCCCGCGGCGACCTGCGGCGCGGCCTGGAAGTGGTGGAATACGCCTGCGGCATCCCGACCCTGCTGATGGGCGAGAGCCTGGAGAACATCGCCCGCGGCATCGATTGCCACACGGATCGTCACCCGCTTGGCGTCGTGGCGGGCATCTGCCCCTTCAATTTCCCGGCCCTCGTGCCGATGTGGATGTGGCCGCTCGCGATCGCCTGCGGCAATACCTTCATCCTGAAGCCAAGCGAAAAGGTGCCGCTGACCATGCAGCGCGTTGTCGCCATTCTTGAAAAGGCCGGCCTGCCGCCGGGCGTGATGAACATCGTCCACGGTGGCCGCGAGGTGGTGGATGCGATCCTGGAGCACCCGGACGTGAAGGCGATCAGCTTCGTCGGCTCGACGCCGGTGGCCCGCGAGATCCACCGCAAGGGAACCTCCCACGGCAAGCGCGTGCAGGCGGCCGGTGGCGCGAAGAATTTCATCATCCTGATGCCGGATGCCGATCATGACCGCACCGTGGATGCGGTGAAGGACGGTGCCTTCGGTTGTGCCGGGGAGCGCTGCATGGCGGGGTCCACCGCGGTGGCCGTCGGCGATGCCGGGGAGAAACTTCTGCCCGCGCTGGCGGACCTGGTGAAGTCGATGAAGGTCGGGCCGACCGACAAGAAGGAATCCCAACCGGACATGGGCGCGGTGATTTCCGCCGAGCACAAGGCGCGGGTTTCCAGCCTCATCGATGCCGGTGAACGCGGCGGCGCGAAGGTGCTCGCCGATGGCCGCGGCACGAAGGTGGACGACGCTCCGGAAGGTTTCTTCCTCGGGCCCACGCTGATCGACCACGTGGAACTATCCAACCCGCTGATGGAAACCGAGGTCTTCGGCCCGGTGCTCGCCGTCATGCGCGCGAAGACGCTGGACGATGCCATCGCCCTGGCGAACCGGCAGTCCTTCGGCAACGGTGCCGCGATTTTCACGAACTCCGGCAAGGCGGCGCGCGAATTCCGCCGCAACGTGAGCGCCGGCATGGTCGGCATCAACGTGGGCGTGCCCGCGCCGCTGGCGTATTTCCCCTTCAGCGGCTGGAACGATTCGTTCTTCGGCGACCTGCACATCCAGGGCAAGGAAGGCGTGGAGTTCTACACGCAACGCAAGACGACGACCACGCGCTGGTTCTCCTTCGGCGACGGTGAAATCTGGGCGAAATAACAGGACCCGACCATGAGCAGTTTGTTCATCAAAAACGGGACCATCGTCACCGCGGATTCGCAATTCACCGGCAGCATCCTCAGCGAGGATGGCGTGATCAAAGCGGTGGGCGCGGACCTGGCTGCACCGGAAGGCGCGGAGGTGATCGATGCGACGGGGAAGTATGTTTTCCCGGGATTCATCGATCCGCACGTGCATATCTATCTGCCCTTCATGGGCACCTTCTCGAAGGACGACTACGCCACCGGCAGCAAGGCCGCGCTGATGGGCGGCACGACGACGTTGATCGAGATGTGCTGCCCCGCGCGTTCGGATGATCCCATCGAGGCGATCAAGCTGTGGAAGAGCAAGGCGGCGGGGATTTCTTCCTGCGACTACACCTTCCACATGGGCGTGACCCGATTTGACGAGACCACGGCGGACGCGCTCAAGACCATCGTGACGGACGAGGGAATCACCTCGTTCAAGATTTTCCTCGCCTACAAGGGTGCCTTCGGCATCGAGGACACGGAACTCTATCAGACCCTCTCGCTGGCGAAGGAACTGGGTGTCATCGTCACCGCGCACTGCGAGAACGCGGACCTGGTTTCCGAAACGCAGAAGAAGCTGGTGGCGGCGGGCAAGACCGGCCCGGAGTGGCACGAGCCCTCGCGGCCCATCACCGTGGAAGCGGAAGGCTGCCATCACCTGATGACCTTCGCGGAACTGACCGGTGCCGAGGTTTACGTTGTCCACACGAGTTGCATCCCTGCCGTGGAGGCGATCGTGGAAGCCCGCAAGCGCGGGGTAAAGGCACACATCGAAACCGTGGCGACCTATCTGACGCTGGACAGCTCTTACGCGGAGTTGCCCGATTTCGAGGGCGCGAAATATGTCATGAGCCCGCCGATCCGCGCGAAGGAGCACGGCGACGCGCTCTGGAAATGGATTGCGGACGGCACGGTGGACACTGTGGGCACCGACCACGCGCCTTTTGATTTCACTCCGCAGAAGCACATGGGCCATCCGGACCCGGCAAAGTGTGTGGATGCCAATGGCCAGCCCTCGGGCAAGGCCGGGAATTTCACGCTGATCCCGAATGGGATTCCCACTGTCGAAGAACGCGTGAAACTCATGTATGCCGAGGGCGTTCTGGCCGGCAAGATCGACCTCCAGACGCTGGTGAAGAGCGCGAGCACGAACGCGGCGAAAATCTTCGGCCTCTATCCGCGCAAAGGTGCGCTGGAGGTGGGCAGCGACGCGGACATCGTGATCTGGGACCCGGAGTGGACCGGCGTGATTTCCGCCGCGACGCATTCCATGGCGACCGATTACTCGGCCTACGAGGGCCGTGCGATCAGAGGCCGCCCCGAAACCGTAACCGTGCGCG
>CAXTTX010000525.1:0-3685 GCA_964247045.1 uncultured Verrucomicrobiales bacterium
TGGATGATGGATGATGGATGATGGATGATGGATGATGGATGATGGATGATGGATGGTTCCAAGGGCCGGGCAGCGCTTCTGCCGCCCCTGCCGGGGCTCAGTGAACGTGCAATGCGTTTCCGGTGGCTTACGCCACCGGCTACCTTATGCCGTCCCTCCGGGACTCAGAGATGTCGTCGATGAGGGACTCAGAGGTACTGCCGCTCCGGGACTGATAGGCATGGGTTTGCCAGAGGGGCTGGGTTTGCCAGAGGGGCTGGGTTTGCCAGAGGGGCTGGGTTTGCCAGAGGGGGACAGGAGTGTTTGCGGCTTACGCCGCTATGTCCGCTGTCGCTCCCATTCCCCTCCTTAGGGCCGAATGGCAGTACGGCGGAATGGCGCGGGGGGAGGTCAGGGGGCGGGCAGCAGGACGTTCCTGATGGCAGTTAGAAGGGTTTCGGCGGTGTAGGGCTTGGCGAGGAAATGGTCCGCGCGGGCGGCGCCGGGAATGCCCGCGGCGTCCCCCACCCCGCTGGCGGCAATGATGGGCAGGCGGGGGTTCAGCCGGCGCAGGACCTGGATGGTGGTGGCACCGTCCATGACGGGCATCATCATGTCCGTTAGAACCACGGAGATCAGTTCGCGGTTTTCAACGTAGATTGAAACCGCCTCGCTGCCGTCGCCGGCCAGCAGCACCCGGTAGCCGAAGGCCTCCAGGGTCTTCCGGGTGATCTGGCGGATGGCATCCTCATCGTCCACCACCAGCACGGTTTCCCCATGGCCCGGGGGCAGGGAGACATCGACCGGATCGGCCGCCATGGGACCGATTTCCGGTGCGGCCGGAAGATAGATCCGGAACCTGGCTCCCTTTCCGGGTTCGCTGTAGGCGCGGATGAATCCGCCATGGCTCTTGATGATGGCCATGGAGGTGGAAAGGCCGAGGCCGGTTCCTTTTCCCACTTCCTTCGTCGTGAAAAACGGGTCGTAGAGCTTGCCCATGATCTCGGGCGGAATTCCACTGCCGGTATCCTCCACTTCGATGAGGAGGTGCGGCCCCGCGGAGGCCTCGATGTTCATGCCGGCGTAATGTGCATCGATCATCTGGTTAGACGCGCGCAGGATGATTCGTCCGCCGTGGGGCATCGCGTCGCGCGAGTTCACGCACAAGTTGAGGATCACCTGGTGGATCTGGGTCGGGTCGCCCTTGATGAGCCACAGATCCTCCGCGAGCTGGCATTCCACGCGGACCTGCTTGGGGAATGTCTCCTCGATGATCCTCACCGCGTCCCGGATGATGGATCCCACCTCGACGTTCTGGGTGATCCCTTCCACGCCGCGGGCGAAGGTAAGCACCTGCCCGACCATGTCCGCGCCGCGCCGCGCACTCTTCCCGATCATGTCCAGGATCCGCAGGCCGCTCTCGCTGTTGATGTGGTTTCTGAGCAAGTCGATGGACATCATGATGGGTGCGAGCACGTTATTGAGATCATGGGCGATTCCGCCGGCGAGGGTGCCGATGCTTTCCATCCGCTGGACGCGGAGAAATTGCTCTTCCATGATCTTCCGCTCCGTGATGTCCGTGCAGATGGAGAGGATGGATACGGGTGTCCCGTCGTCGTCCCGGACGAGCGTCCAACGCGCCACGACGACCACGGTTGTCCCGTCCTTGCGGATTTGGGAAACTTCGCCGAGCCACTCACCGTCCTTGATCGTGGCCCGGGTTGCCGCCTGAATCGCGGCGGGATCCGGAGTGAGAAGATCGGCGGTTGTCCGCCCGACGGCCTCTTCCGCCGTCCACCCGAAGACCCGGCTGGCGCCATGGTTCCAGTAGAGAACCCTCAGTTCCAGGTCACGGACCATGATGGCGTCCTGGGCCTTGTCGAGGAGTTCGGCCTGGCGGGCAATCTGGTCCCTGGCCAATTTCCGTTCGGACCGGAGGCGGAGGTTCATGATCGCATGGGCCATTTCATCCGCGATCTCCTGCAAAAGCTGGAGCTCATCCGCCTCCGCCGTGCGCACCTCCGGCAAATAGAGCACCAGCACGCCAAAGGGTTTCGCCTGATCCATCAAAGGCAGGGCGATCGCGCCGAGGAAACCGCGTTTCGTCGCCTTTTCGGCCCATGGGGCAAAATTTTCGTCAGCGGTGAAGTCCGGCACCTGCACCCAGTGCCCCCCTCTAACGGCCCGCCCCGCGGGTCCCTGCCCCTTGGGATGATCTTCCGCCCAGCGGATATCCACCTCCGCGAGGTAACCATCCTCCGAGCCGGACCATGCCTGCGGGGCGATCGTCTTCCGCTCGTCCTCCATCGCATAACCGACCCATGCCAGCCGGAAGCCCCCGGTTTCAGTGGCGATGCGGCAGATTGATTCCAGCAGATCCTTCTCGGAATCCGAGCGGATCACCGCCTCGTTGCAGCGGCTCAATGTCTTCAGTGCGCGGTTGCTCCGTTGCAAGGCGAATTCGGCGAGTTTGCTTTCCGTGATGATGCGGAAATACACGGCCACGCCGGCCGCGGCGGGATAGGCATTGATGGCATACCAATCCCGCGAGCCCTCCGAGAACACCTCGAAGTGGGCGGGCTCCCCGTCCGCCGCGACCTGGATCATTTTTGCATAGGCATCGTTTTCCCGCCACTCGGGGAAAACCTCCCAGATCACGTTTCCCAACAGAACCTCGCGCTTCACCTCCGTCAGGCGCTCCGCTTCCGCATTCATGTATTCAAAGCGCCATTCGTGATCGAGCAGGTAGAAGGCGTCCGACATGTATTCCAAGGTCGAGCTCAAGCGCATGGCCATCTGCTGCAATTCCGACTGCATCCGGTTGCGTTCCGTCAGATCCTGGAGGGCGCCCTGGACGCGCTGGATGGTTCCGGAATCATCGCGTTCCGCCTCGCCGCAAACCCGCAACCAGATACGGTGACCTTTCGCCGTGGTGGCCTCGATCTCGATGTCGAAGGGGGTGCCCTCCTTCGCGCAAGTCGCGAGTGCCATGGCGATCCTAGACCGGCCCGGTTCCGGGTAAAAGGCAAGCGCGTTTCCCAACGGTGGTTCCTCACCGTAGGGAGTTTCCAAAATGTCGAAGATGGTGTCCGACCAGAAGACCTTTTCTCCTTCCAGTTCCAAAGCCCAGCCGCCGGTCCGCGTCACCCGGCCCGCGATGCGGATGAGGGCGTCCTTCTGCCGCATCTTTTCATCCGCTTCCTCGCGTGCGGTGATATCCGAGGATACGCTGAAGTTTCCGATACGGGTTCCTGTTTCGTCCAGGAGCGGGGAATCCGTCACGAGGGCGGAGAAGAGCTGTCCGTCCGCCCGTTTCATCAGGAATTTGCCACTCCAGTTTTCGCCGCGCGCCAAGCGCCTCATCCAGCGGCCGACCTGTTCCGGGCCGGCTTGAGGTTTCATGACCTCGACGAGAGCCTGCCCCATCATTTCCTCCGGACTCACGCCATAAAGCACGCCGGCGAAGTGATTCGCGTAGGTCACGCGCCCGTCGGTGTCGGTGGCGATGACCCCCTGGCCGATCTGCTCGAGCATCTGGGCCTGCATGCGCATGGCAGCGTCCGTTCGCAAGCGTTCCGTCACATCGCGGAAATAGACGGCGAGACCATCTTCCGTGGGATAGGCCCGGACTTCGAACCAAATTTCGAGGGGCGGATAGAAGGCCAGGAACTCCACCATGGTGTTTTCCCGCAGAGCCCGCTCATAC
>CAXTTX010000526.1:0-3680 GCA_964247045.1 uncultured Verrucomicrobiales bacterium
CTGGTTGCCGCCGCATAACTTCCATTCAAGTTAGTCAGGAGTGCCCGCCTTTCAGGCGGTCTGCCGGACGAGCGTCTGCCACCGCAACTGCAACCACTACTTAAAGTTTCCCATGCCCTATCTCTGGCGGAACCTCAGATCCAAGAAGCGCGGAGAGCTCATGGACTACCGCAGGCATCTCGGTCGTCCTTGGCACCGTCCGCCGCATTTCGAACAGGAGGGCAACCTCTATTATCTTCTCACTGCCGCTTGCCTCAATCATGAACCTCATATCGGAGATTGCCCCGAAAGGATGGCTTTCTTCAGTCAGGAACTTCTCGCGGCAATGCCCGAAACACCCGCCGCATGGTGCGTCCTGCCCAACCACTACCACGTCCTGGTCCGCTGCCCTGATCTCAAATCCACCCTGCAAACCCTAGGAAAGCTTCATGGTAGAACCTCCTTCCTCTGGAACGGTGAGGAAGACCTCCGTGGCCGGAAAGTCTGGCATTGCACCGCCGACCGCGCGATGCGGAGCGAGGACCACTTTTGGGCGACCGTGAACCATATCCATCACAATCCCGTCAAGCATGGTTATGTCAGCCAGTGGACGGACTGGCCCTTTTCAAGCGCCACGGATTATCTCGAGTCCATTGGGAGGGAAGAGGCCATCGCTCGCTGGAAGAGCCATCCGGTTTTGAATTATGGAAAGGGATGGGATGATGAATGAAGCGGGATTGGGTGTTCATTCTCCGGGCTCATGTCCTCCTTTTGGATACGCTTTGCTCTGGCTTGCAAACGCTTGGTGAGCATGGAATGGCAAAGATGGCAGACACGCATCCGGCAGACCGCCTGAAGGCGGACACACTACGAGCGAAGAGGGCCTTCCTCGCGGTCAGCTTTGATTCAGCAGGGCGATCACCAGAATAACCAGCAGCGCGGCCAGCACCGCGAGGGTGATCTTCACCCAGCTCAGCGGGTGTTCCCCGGCGATGGTTCCCGTGTAGCCGTTGACGACCACCTGAAATGATTTCGCGCCGTAGGTGTAAGTCACGAGCCAGACCGGGACGAGGATGTGCTTGAAGGTGCGGCCTTGGAAACGGGATTCGACCTGGAGGCCGCGCTGCGTATCACCGGGGACGTCATTGGAGCAAAGCTGATAGATCGTCGCGTCCATCTGCTGTTTGCCGATCTGGGAAGCCTGCCGCAGATCCACCTGATAGCGTTCCACGGTCCAACCGCGGACAAAGGCGGGGTCGTAGGGCTTCAGTTCCTGGATCGTGGGGAAGGGTTCCACCTTGCGGAGCAGGGTGGCATGCACGCCGACTGTGCCGGGAACGAGGGTGTCATCGAAGAAATGCGACAGTTCGCCCGAGCTGGGTTCCCAGCGCGTGCGCCTCACCTGACGGGTCTGGGTCTTGCCTTCGGAATCGCGATAGGTTTCCGTTTCGTAATAGTGATAGCCGGATTCCGCGGTCCAACTCGCGTCCACGTGCGCGTCGAAGGTCCAGTAGGGCAAGTAAATGCCGTGGAGCGTGTCGGTGAGGGCTACCCGCTTGAGCTTGGAGGGTGCCCACCAGCGGCTGCCATACCATTGGCGCAGCATGTCGCGGACCTTGGTGGCAGGGATGGCGACGGGCAGGAGGCTTTCCGGCGTGATGACGTCGGTGAGGGTTTCCACCGGGATGATGGAAGGGGAGCCGCAGAAATCGCAGCGCTTCGCCGCGCGGTCGGGATCGAAGATGCTGATGGCCTGGCAGCTCTCGCACTTGACGGATTTTTTCTCCGCCTTCAGGCCGCGGTCGCTATCGGGAACATTGGCGAGCGCGGCTTCGAGATCGTGTTCGGCGATGGCGGCACCCATCGCGTTCAGCGCGTCGGTCCACGGCAGCACGGTTCCGCAATAAGGACAGGCGAGAGCCTGTTTCTTCGGGTCCCACTCCGCATCCCCGCCGCATTCCGGACAGGGATGCTTCCGCAGCGCGCTGACTTCGGCCATGGACGTCGGTTACTCCGCGAGGAAGGCATCCAGCGCCGCGCGGGTGATCCGGTAGGCCGAGCCGATCTTCTTTCCTTTCAAATCCCCATTGTCCACCGAGGCGATGACATCCACCTCGGTCACGCCGAGAATCTCCGCGACCTGCGCGGGGCTGAGCAACTCCGGCACCGGTGCTGCCGCTGCGGCGGCGGGAGCGGCACCCGGCAATGGCGGCGGCTGGGCCTGCATGCTCTTCAGCATTTCCTGGGCGATGCCGAAGCCCATGGCCATCTGCGCGGGCATGGCCGCATTCGCCCCGCCCTCGCCGCCTTTGGTCATGGATTCAGCCATCTGGAACTTCACGTAATCGTTGAGGTTGCCGATGACGCCCATGCTGGAGCGCTTGTCGATCGCCTGTTCGACTTCCGGGGGGACCGAGACGTTCTCAATGATGAAGCTGGTGATCTCGATGCCGTATTTGGTCTTCACCTGCGGGTTGATCAACGGCAGCAGGGCATCGCCCAGTTCCGAGTAACGGCCTGCGACGTCGAGCGCTGGCACGCCGCTGGAGGCGAGGGCGTCGCTGAACACGCTGACGATGCGCGAACGCATCGTGTCCGCGAATTCGTCCAGGCGGAAGTGCTGGTCCGTGCCGGCAACCTCGCGGAGGAAAACCGGGGGATCGGTGATCTTGAAATCGAAGGAGCCAAAGGAACGCAGGCGCACCACGCCGAAGTCCTTGTCCCGCATCATGATCGGGTTCGCGGTGCCCCACTTGTTGCCGGTGAAGAGGCGGGTGGTAACGTAGTAGACGTCCGCCTTGAAAGGGGATTGGAAGCCATACTTCCAGCCCTTCAGCTTGGTGAGCACGGGAATGTTATCCGTGACGAGCGAGTGTTTTCCCGGGCCGAAGCAATCGCCATACTGTCCCAGATAGACGAACTGGGCGACCTGGCTCTCGCGCACGATCAGCTGCGCGCCGTTCTTGATCGCCTTGTCCTCGTCGGGAAACCGCCACACCAGCGTGTCGCGTGAGTCGTCATTGAACTCGATGATTTCGAGCAGCTCGCCTTTGATGAATCCGAGAATGTCCATGGTTTTGATCTAAGAGGTTGTCCATGGAATATCCCCCTTCCCGGCGGGTGGAAAGTGGAAATCCGCGGAATTATTCCAAGCCCCGCTCCGCGACCTCGTCCTCGTCCCAGCCGAGGTAGTGGCCGAGTTCGTGGAGGAAGGTGGTGCCCACCTCGTCGCGGAAATCCTGTTCGTCCTCGCCGACCCATTCCCACAGGTTGGTTAGAAACAGGCGGATGCGGGGGAGTTCTTCCACTCCACCTTCCTCCATCGCCGTGGGGCCCTCGAAAAGCCCGAGTTCGTCGCCTTCCAGTTCTTCGTCGAAAAGGCCGCGTCCCGGGCGCTCTTCCAGCGAAATGGCGACCTTTTTCGCCGCCTCCTGGATGTCCTCCGGGAGGATTTTCACCAGCGACTTCAGTTCCTCGTCCGCCCAGCGGCCCAGCGTTTCGAAATCCATGCGCAGGAATTAAACGGCCGGGCGTCCGGGCACAAGCCCGTTGCACGGGAGAACGCGGGGAGGGGGTTGCATTTCGGAAGGATGCCGCCAAGTTCGCCCCACAGCCCATGACCCTCCATACCCTGATCCGTGAACAAACGCTGCCCGTCACCCGAGAGGAGGCTTGGGAATTTTTTTCCACGCCCCGGAACT
>CAXTTX010000527.1:0-3672 GCA_964247045.1 uncultured Verrucomicrobiales bacterium
GATCTGGAAGGTGGCGTGGTCGTAGCGGGTGACGCCGAGGCCGGGGAGGTCGCTATGGAAGACCTCATCGCGAATGACGCGATGATCGTCACCCTGTCGCACCGCGGCTACATCAAGCGCACTCCCTCGAACGAATACCGCGTCCAGGGGCGCGGCGGAAAAGGCCTCAAGGGCATGGAGACCCGGGCCGCGAAAAAGGACGAGGCGGAGGATTTCATCGAGCACCTCTTCAGCGTCCAGACGCACGATTACCTGCTGTTCTTCACGAACACCGGCCGCATGTATGTCGAGCGCGTCTACGAACTCCCGGAAGGCTCCCGCACCGCCATGGGCCGCAGCATCCAGAATGTTCTCAACCTCAAGCCGGACGAAAAAATCGCCGCCCTGCTCCGCTTGGAGCGTGCCGTGGACGACGATGGCAACGACATCACCTTCCGCGAGGAAGCCGGTTTCGTCTTCTTCGCCACCCGCACCGGCAAGGTCAAGAAAACCGCCGTCAACGACTTCCGGAACTACCGCAAGGACGGCATCATCGCCATCAACCTGGAAGAGGACAACGAGCTCATCGGCGTCCGCCTCACTTCCGGCTCGGATGAAATCGTCCTCGTCACCCACGAGGGCATGAGCCTCCGCTTCCACGAGGACGACACCCGTCCGCTCGGCCGCGGCACCGCCGGTGTCATGGGCATCCGTCCGGATGAAAAGGACTTCGTCATCGGCCTCGCGCTCGTCACGGAAGGTTGCACCCTCCTCGTCGCCTCGGAAAATGGCATTGGCAAGCGCACCACCTTCGAGGAATACCGCAGGCAATCCCGCGGGGGGAAGGGCATCATCACCATGAAGGTCACCGACAAGACCGGCCCTGTCGTTGGCGCGGTCACCGTCACCGATGCGGACGAACTGATGCTCATGACCTCCAGCGGCCAGAGCATCCGCATTCGCGCCGCCGAGGTCCGCGAGACCGGCCGCAACGCGCAGGGCGTGAAGTTGCTCACCCTCAAACCCGGCGAGGCTCTCCAGGACATCTCCATCGTCATCCCGGATGGCGAGGATTCTCCTGCTGATTCCGATGCCGGTGCCGCCGGCCCGGCTGAAGATGGCCAGGAAGTGGATTCTCCGCCACCCGCGGATGACGACGCCTCCTGATACAGCGATCTAACAAGATAATCTAATGGCCCGCTTTCGCCTCCCAAAGGCGGCGCGGGCCAAATTCTTTCGCATAAGCGAAGCATCGCGAAAAATGCAATGCTTCGCGAATCTGGCACGAGTTCTGTTGCAGGGCATGGCGGATGAGGGAAGTCGGTCCTCGCGGTCCGCTTCTTTCTTTCGAAGGACGCCGAACTCGAACCGCCTGCCACGATGCCCGAGACCACCATTACCGCGGAGCTGCCGGACGGCAGTTTCCAGCCATGCTACTCGCCTTCGCCCTGCGTGTTGAAATACTTCCACACCGGTCAGGAATTTCCCGCCGCGGAATTCATCCGCCTTTCCCGCATCGCCCTCAAGGAAGCCTCCGACGGCGTCCGCCAATCACCAGGTTTCATCGGCATTGGTGCCTATTCGTCGCTTCCGGAAATCGAGCGCTGGGCCGGTGCCCTGCCGCCGGAAACTCCTGTTAGAATCGCCCACGTCGGGTGACTCCCTGCATTCTCACGGTCCCGGAAGCCAGGTCCCTTTGATCAGCACATCCTTGGGATCCGCCGGTGCACCCGACCGGTTCGTATGCAGTCCCTCCACGATTAAATCAAACGCGGCCGCTCCCACCGCCTGCAGGTTGCCGTCGATGCCCGGCCACAGCTTCATTTCCTCCCCGGTTCGGTAGAGGTAGCCCAGTCCGATGTCCTCCGGCACCCGCAAGCCGGATTTGGAAAGCCAGCTTTTCACCGGCAGCTTGTAAACCAGCAGTGAGTCCGGCTTCTCCCGCTTCAGCCACTTCGAAAATTCCTTCTCCTCGTTGCCTGCTGTCGGAATGAAGGGCACGCACCGGTCGGCCTCCGCCTGCCTGGCTTGCCAATCCAGCGCCCCGCCCGACCACAGGTAACCGGAAATCCGGTTGTTGAACTCGGGCACCACCAATCCCGTTCGCCGGTATCCCGCCGCCCTCATCTCGGCCAGCGCCAGTTGCACGTTGTAAAACCCGTGGAAGTTCGCCCGGTCCACCGACACCTCGCGGAAATACGTGCTCAGTCCCGCCACCGTGAAGGCCTCCAGGTTGAATCCCGCACCACCTGCCGGACGGTCCCGCGAAAATCCCAGCAGCACCCCACGGATTCCCCGCGTCAGCAGCGCCTTCACCAGTCGGTTCCCATCATGCCGGAAGTTCGCCATCGGAAATTCCTCCACCTGATATCCCAGCTCCGCCGCCCTGCGGCAGATCCCGGCATACTCCCACAGGCACACATCCTTGGACCTCCAGCCGCCCGTGCCATGATAATCCGTCACCAGCGCCACGGTGCCCACCGCCGTGCCCCCGCGCTTTTTCCTCACCGCCATCAGCGCGCTCACCAGCGGATTCGGCCGGTATCCCAGTTTGCCCGCCATCGCCCGCACCTTGCGCCGGGTCTCGGCGCCGATCCGCGGATCATCCTTCAAGGCCCTCGATATCGTTGATGACGAGAGCCCGAGTGACTTCGCCAGGACCGACATCGTCACCCGTTCTTTCATGCCGCGCTCTCCAGCAGATTCCGTGCGCAACGATATGCATGAAATAGCGCCTCCGATTCCACCACCTTGGCACGCGCTGGCTCGCCCGGTGCTATTTCCCCCTCTGTCCAACGTCTGGACACCACCAATCCCCAACCAGTCCACAGCCATGCCAAAAGTCGAAAAAGAGATGCACAAGAACGGAGACTTCCTCGTCGATTATGAGGAAAAGGTTTTCGAAGACTACAAGGCGGAGCCGGGCGAGAAGGCGCTGGTCACCTTCCACACCGTCGCCTTCGAGGGATCCATCTCGATCGTGAACACCCTCTCCGCCACCCGCCTCCTGCGGAAGGGTTACGAAACCTCCATCCTCCTCTACGGCCCCGGTGTCACCATGGGTTTCCAGCGCGGCTTCCCCACCTTGGGTGACGAGGCCTTTCCAGGCCATCTCTTCGTGAACCAGCGCCTCGCGAAATTCATGGAAGAAGGCGGCAAGGTCTACGCCTGCCGCTTCTCCACCCAAGCCCTCTACGGCCAGACCGAGAAGGCCTTCATCCCCGGCATCATCCCCATCAATCCCTTGGACGTGCTCGACTGCATCCTTCTCCACAAGAAGGCCAACGCCGTGATCATGGACTCCTGGACCGTCTAACCTCATGAAAACCATCCGAGCAGCGGCCATCCAGATCGCTCCCGATCTCAACGGCGCGAGCGGCACCATCGACCGCATGGTCAAGGCAATCGCGGAGGCCGCGGACCGGGGCGTGCAGCTGGCCGTCTTCCCGGAAACCTTCGTGCCCTACTACCCCTACTTTTCCTTTGTCGAGCCACCCTTCGCCTCGGGAAAAGCCCATCAGAAATTGTATCGCGAGGCGGTGGAAGTCCCCGGGCTGCTGGCCCAGCGGCTTTCCCGCGCCGCCGCCAGCCATCACATGGTCCTCGTGGCCGGTGTGAATGAGCTGGACGGCGGCTCGCTCTACAACACCCAGCTCATCTACGACTCGGACGGCACCCTCCTCCTGAAACGCC
>CAXTTX010000528.1:0-3658 GCA_964247045.1 uncultured Verrucomicrobiales bacterium
ACGCGTGTAGAACGTCAGCTTCGTCTCGCGCCTGAGCATCCCCACCAAGGCTCCTTGGTCGGAAGGGCCGCGATAGTCAGTCACCTTGCCATGCGGGGAGATGATTTGTGATACCCCGGAGGTGGCGCAGACGAACATCCACCTTCCGTTTTCACAGGCGCGGATGCGGAAAAGCTCCGCGTGTTGGTCGTGCTGACGCGGAGTCCACGCAATCGCATCCATGATCGGCACGATGAACATTTCTGCGCCGGTGGCTGTCATCTTGCGGACGATGCCCTCGTAGTCGCAGTCGAAGCAGACCGGCGTGCCCACCTTTCCATGGCGCGTGGAAACGGGCAGGGCGGTGGTGCCCGCGATGCCATCGTCGAACATGTGGACGGTGTGGACCTTGTTGTGTTCCCCGCGAACTCCATCCGGATCCAGAGTGAGGGCGATGTTCCGCCAGCCGCCTTCTTTCATGGGACGGGATTGCGTGCCCATCGTGAGGGTGATGTTGCGTTCGCGGCAGAGATTTTGCACCAGTTCCCAATCGCGGCGGTTTTGCCGGATATCGTAGGGGATGGCGTATTCCGGCCACACGACATAGCTGACGTCTTGCGGGAGTTCGCGGGTGCCGTTGACGAATTCCGTCAGGGTGACGTTCTCCATTTGCAGGCCGCCCACCTTGACCGCGTTCCAACCGCCCGCGGGGGTTTCCTCGCGGTCTCCTTTTCGCGGCCCGTAGTAGAAAACCAACAAAAGGACGATCAGGGGCACGGCGGTGATGCGCAGCTTGTTTGTCGCGAGAAGCGCGGCGAGGAACACGACAAAAAGGCTGACGCCATAGACTCCTATCACGGGCAAGAGGCTGTTGGGGCCGGCAGCGAGGCCGGCTGTCATCCAGGGAAATTTGAGGGGAAACAATTCCGCCCGGATGAATTCCCAGCCGCACCAGTTCAAGGCGGTGAAAAACGTGAAGACCCACCCCCTGACCTCGCGTGCCTCGGCCCGTGCCTGCATCTCCGCGAACAGGGCCGGGAAGGCCGCCAGAACGCTAAAGAGCAGGATCGCGATTGCCCCGAAAACCTGGAATAGCCAGGACAGGCTCCAGCCGAAAGCGACGAGCCCGAAAATGAACCCGACCGCTCTTGCCCGCGTGCTCTGCAGGCCACGCAGCGCGAGGATCAGCCCGGCGATTCCCGGGATGACGGCCCAGCGCCAGCCGAGAGGGGGAAATGCCGCCGCGTAAACGGCACCGGATAGCAGCGCGATGCTGCAACGGGCGGGAAAATAACCGGGAAATTTCACGTGATATCGTTTCTATCTGGATCGACCGGTTGTTTCCACTCATTTCGAGGGATTGACGGGATTCGCCCCTCCTGGAGAACCCGCCCCGGGCCGATTTTGCCGGTAACGCAACCGTTGCCGGGGGCCGTTTTCTCGTCTATATCCCCGGTGGAAATGAATTCAACCGCCCCGCTGCGCTATTGCCCGGACCTGCTCCACTATGCCCGGAGGCAGACCCGCGAGGTGATGGTGGGCAACGTGGGCGTCGGCGGCGGAAATCCGATCCGCATCCAGTCGATGATCACCTCCGACACCCGGGACACCCCGGCCTGTGTCGCGGAGGTGCTGGGCTTGGCCAACGCCGGGTGTGAGATCGTCCGCATCACCGCGCAGACCAAGGTGTATGCCGCGAATCTGGAGAACATCGCCCGGGAGGTGCGGGCCGCCGGTTGCCAGGTGCCGCTGGTCGCGGACATCCACTTCAAGCCGGACGCCGCGATGGAGGCCGCCAAGTGGGTGGAAAAGGTCCGCGTGAATCCCGGCAACTACGCGGACAAGAAGAAGTTCGAGATCCGGGAATACAGCGACGACCAATACACGGAGGAGCTCGAGCGCATCCGGGAGGAATTCACCCCGCTGGTTTTGCTTTGCAAGGATCTCGGCCGGGCCATGCGCATCGGGACGAACCACGGTTCACTTTCGGACCGGATCATGAACCGCTACGGCGATTCGCCACTCGGCATGTGCGAGAGCGCGCTGGAGTTTGCCCGCATCGCGCGGGAGAATGATTACCACGATTTCATCTTCTCGATGAAGGCCTCGAACCCGAAGGTGATGATCGAGGCGTATCGCCTTCTTGTTGCCCGCTTGCAGGCGGAGGGTTCGGATTGGAACTATCCGATTCATCTTGGTGTCACGGAGGCAGGGGATGGGGAGGATGGCCGCATCAAGAGCGCGATTGGTATAGGCTCGCTGTTAGCGGATGGCATCGGGGACACGATCCGGGTTTCGCTGACGGAGGATGCGATTCATGAAATTCCGGTGGCGAGGGCATTGGCTGAGCCGTTCAATGCCGTTCCTGCTGTTGCGGCCGTTCCCGCCATCATCGAATTCACCCCCTCCTACGATCCCTTCAGCTACGAGCGCCGCCATGGTCTGCCGCTGACCATCATGGGGCATGATCTTGGCGGTGAGAATACCGTCCGTGTGTTTACCACCCAAGAGCGGTGGAACGCGCTCTCCCACAAGATTTCCGGCATGGGGGATTTCAAGCCGGAGATCATTGTCGAGAAATCGGGGGTTCTGGAAATCGATCCCCGCAATGACGCCGCCATTTCCGCCCTCAACAAGGAAACCGCTCCCCGTCTCATTACCGTGGCGGACGGGCTGGACCTTGCGGTGATCCCCGCTTTCCGCGAGCTGGCCTTCCGCGCGGACCCGCGGCATCCCATCCTGCTCAAGGACACGCTCGATCCACCCTCCGGAGAAACGGATTTTCTAACTGCCCTGTTGCCCGCCGCGCGCAACATCGGCTCGCTGCTCTGTGATGGCATTGGCGACGCCGTGCTGGTGCGCGGTGAGACGGCTCCGGGCCAATCCCTGCGCCTTGCCTATAATATCCTCCAGGCCGCGGGAACCCGCATCTTCAAAACCGACTACGTCGCCTGTCCGAGCTGCGGACGCACGCTTTTCAACCTCCAGAACACCACGCAGAAAATCCGCGCCGCCACAGGCCACCTCAAGGGCGTGCGCATCGCCGTCATGGGCTGCATCGTCAATGGACCTGGCGAAATGGCGGATGCCGACTTCGGCTATGTGGGCGGCGCTCCTAACAAAATCAACCTTTACGTCGGCAAGACCGCCGTGAAGTTCAATATCCCCGAAGCGGAGGCAGTTGACCGCCTCATCGACCTCATCCGTGAACATGGCAAATGGGTGGATGCCCCCGAGCCCGCCGCCGCCGTCTGAGACCATGTCAGATTCCGATACCTTGACCCGTACCAGCACGGAAACCTCGCTGGAAGTGCCGTGGAATGTCGTGGTCCACGATGATCCGGTGAACCTGATGCAATACGTCACCTTCGTCCTGATGAAGGTGTTCGGCTACAATGAGAAAAGGGCGACCACCCTGATGATGCAGGTTCACAAGCTGGGCCGGTCCATTGTCTGGTCCGGCGGCCGGGAGAAGGCGGAGTTCTTCGTCCAGCAGCTGCAGGCCCATCAATTGAAAACCTCCTTGGAAAAGGCCGAATGAAGGCGATGCCCACCTTGGAAGGCGGCCTCCGCATCGATACCGAGGATCCCGATGACTGGGGTCTTCTCCAATGCATCATCGAAGATGCCAAGGGACCGGGTCCTGACTTGGCCGTCCGCCTCGGGGGCCTGATGGGAG
>CAXTTX010000529.1:0-3657 GCA_964247045.1 uncultured Verrucomicrobiales bacterium
CCGCGTGAAACCAGCAGCCCCGCCGCGTGCCGCCCGGCCGCCTCCGTGTCCGGATAGATACACGGCAGCGGCAGCGAATCATGCACCCGGCCGAGCACCAGCACCGGCCGGCCGCGCTCCGCGAACCATCGCTGGATCGCTTCCGTCGCAAAGCACAGCACCCACGCCGCCGTGTCCGGCAGCGCGTCCAGCCGCTCCAGCTTCGCCGCCTGGAAATTCTCGAACAGCGCCGGATGATGCTCGATCTGCAGGTGATACCCCGCCGCCGCCAGCCCTTCTGATAGAGCTTCCGCCGCCGAGTTGTCCGCCGATGCCATCTGCGCCGAGCCGAAGGGCGTCAGAATGCGGATCGTCGTCCCGGCCGGCTTCACTTTCCTCCGCGTCCGCTTGCGGATCTGGTGCAGCCGCCCGCGTCCGCCGGGCACGATCAATCCGGCCACCGCCAGCGGCGCCACCGCCTTGCGCAGCGTCATGCGGCTCACCTGGAACTCCCGGCAAAGTTCCGCCTCGCTCGGCAGGAATTCCGTCCATCGCCCGTTCTCGATTCCCTCCCGCAGCAGCGAGACGAGTTGGTCATGCAGCGTGGTCCGGATGGGCGGGCGGGACATTGGAGATTCATACCCCGGCCCCTTTCATGGCGCAATGCACATCTGCCCGGTCCCACCCGGTTCCCCGTCCGGTTTCACCGGCGGCCTTCATCCCGGATGGGGAGACGGCACGGCTGCTCGCGGGCTTCGAGGCGATCATGCGGCGGCGGAGCCGGGGAAGGTGAATGAGAAACTCATCCACGCCTGCCACGGCGTGCTGCTGGACGGAAACCAGCAACGGCGGGCACGCAACTACAGCCTGCTGCTGCAACTCATGCGGCCGGAGGACGGCCCCGCGTTGCACGAGCAAATGCTGGCGCTGCACCGCGAGGGCAAGACCTACGACGAATACAAGTTCATGGCCGTGCGCTGGGGCGAGGTGGATGCACCGGGAGCGATCAAGTATCTATCATCCCAAGTGCCCCTGGTGTTTCCCGGTGACGAAGGAGCTTGCCAAGGGAGCGCGGATGGTCTTGCTATGAGTCGGAAATTTTCCATGCGGGGCTTTTGGAGCCTGATCCGGAATGCCCCGAAATCCCACCCACCAACCAAGCTCCGATGCCATGAAAGTCCTCCCCGTGTTTGCCGCCGTGCTTTTCGTTCCGCTGTTCGCTTGCTCGCCACCGGCGGGGATGTCGGTGCGGAGTTATACCTCGCTCGGCAAGGATGGGGCGGAACTGCGGAGGGTCCGCTGACCTTCAAGATGACCGTGCCCGGTGAAAAAGGAAACGGCCTCCAACCGCTCCCGGCGAAGCGGGTGGCGATCGGCAAGGAGTTCACCACTTCGGTGGGGCGCGATTTCAAGTATCCCGCGGCCTATCAGCCGGCGATGGCGCTGGCGAATGGACAAGGCGTGACACCGGCGGAGCCGCGCGATTTCAAGACCCTCCGCACGGGCACGGTGGCGGATCTCAGGACGAAACGCGCGGGAAATCTGGTGGTGGTCGAAGGAACGATCACGCACACGGCTTTCCTCGGGTTTTCCAAGATGGGCGGTGAGATGGGCCAGCCGATCCTCGATGAAAAGGAACGGTTGATTACGGAGAACCGGATCGAGATGCCGAAGCTGGCGACCTACACCACGCCGGTCTATCTGGCGATGCGGCCGGGCAAGGAATACACGGTCCCGATCAGCCATCCGGAGAAAGGTGCGACGGCCACGCTGCAATTTGACGGGGCGCGGTGAGGGGGTGGGGTTGATGTTGTTAGAGAAGCGGCTCGGCCTCCGCCGCAGGCGGTTGGGCGGGGCCACTCGTGACGGGGATGACCGAATGGCGGCGATGATGAATCCTGTCGTTGGTTTGGAGGAGGGTGGTTTTGGTGATTCATGGTGGGGGATCTTTGGAAGCTGTCCCCCACAGGGCCGTGAGTGGCCCTGCTCCGACGCTGCGGTGGCCCCGCTGCTTTTCCCCTTGTCCCACGGGGTGGGAGAGTGGCATCCTGCCAGCCATGAAACTCCGCCGCATCACGCGCTGGTTCTGGCTGTTAGGACCGCTGCTGCTCATGGTGTTCATCTTCACCGCCATCGTCGCGTCCGACCGGGTGGCGGCGGAGGCGAGGCTGAACCGCGGGGCGAAGGCGGCGGAGAAAGCCTCCTTCGCGGTGACGGCGCCTTCGACGTGGTCCACGGCATTCGCGGCGCCACGCGATTGGCTGGACCAGGGAATGGATGCATTCGGCCAGTGGGATCAGAATCCGTGGAAGGGGAGGGGGATTGGATCGTCGCAGCTCGGGCAGGAGACCTACCGCCTCGCGGAGTCGCCGGATCCGGCGGACAAGGAACGCCTCGCGGAGTTAAGACGGCTCGCCGGCGAATGGCGGGCCCGCTTGCTCGAACGCTTCCCCGGCCTCTCCATCCACCTCCGTGACATCCCGCCGGACAAGAACGCCCTCCTGCGCTGGCAGGAGCTCGCCACCCGCCTCGGGAAGGACGGGCTCGTTTTTCCGGAAAATTTCCGCGATCATTCCCGTGCCAAGCAGGGCCCGGTCCATCCGGATCTCGCCGCATGGATCGAGACAAACCGCACGTTGCTCGATGAAATCCGCACCATCGGCCTGATGCCGGACAGCAGCCTGCGGGACGTGGACCTGGGTATCAATGCCTTCGGTCGTTTGACCCTGAATGCCAGCAAGGCGCTTTTGGTGGATGCCCGGCTCTCGGTGGATCAGGGTGACATTGCAGGCGCGCTGGAGTCCGTCCGTGCGGTGCGCGGGCTGTCGGATCACCTGATGGGGTCCGAGGCTCCGACGAGGCTGCATGCCATGATTGCGAACGCGGTGCGGAATTTCGCCCAGGAATACACGCTCGGGGCGATCCTTCCGGCGGTGCCTCCGGATCAACTGGATCCAGTGGATTGGCAGGCCGCGGTGAACCCCACGCCTCCTTCACCGGCGGACTATGCCCGCGTCGTCCGTGGCGAGTGGAATGCGGGTACGGAAAACTGGTTGCTCCCTGCCTTGCTCAATCCGGCCGAATCCAAGGCTCCGCCGGATCCGGACATGCTCGTGGAGGCCTATACCCGACATTTCGATCGCATGGCCGGGGATTTCGCCTCGCTCCCGCCCGGGCCGGTGCCGCCGGGCAGCGGTATCATCGATGACACGGGCCTGTCGTGGCGCTCCCGGCAGTTCGTGGAAGTCTATCAGATAGGAGGCGGCTTCGTCAGGGATTCGGAGGCGGCCGTCCAGCGCGCGGGTTTCTATCAGGCCGCATTCGACATCCTGGCGGGAAAGCCGGTGCCGGTGGATCCCGTCAGCCGCCAGCCCTACCGCTGGAACCCCGCCACCCGTGAGCTCGCGATGCCAGAGGGAGCCCAAAGCAACTTCGGCGTGATCAAACCGCTCATCCTGCCGAAGCGGTAGCGCGCTGTGGACTGTAGCGTCAAGCGGAGCGAAACGAAGTTGGAGGGCCTGGCTGTCCCATCGACCAAGCCCTCAATCGATGACCGTCGCCGGTTGATCGCCATGCCACTCTATCACATCGCCTCCAGAACGAGCTTCCCCTCACATCTACTCCATCTGGCCACGGTGAGGAATTGCAAGCATCCCGCCGCGCCTTTACTCCATCGCC
>CAXTTX010000530.1:0-1653 GCA_964247045.1 uncultured Verrucomicrobiales bacterium
AAAACCTTCAAACTTCCCAACCCATTCTACTTCATCAACTAACGAAGATAGAGCGCCTCAAAAAACCCGTCAAAGACCTCAGGAAAGCCCCACCTTTCTGCCCCCCAACGAATCGGTTGCCACCGGCCCCGATCCGCGTATGCTCCCCCGCCCCGGCCAAATAACGCCGGTCTTTGAAAATGAATGATCCCCATGTGGCAATCGTGGGCGCGACGGGTGCCGTCGGCGTCGAAATGCTTCTCTGTCTTGAGCAACGGAATTTCCCGGTCGGGAAATTGACCCTGCTCGCGTCCGCCCGTTCGGCCGGAAAACGCATGACCTTCCGGGGTGAGGAAATCGAGATCAAGGAACTCACCCACGACTCCTTCGCTGGCATCGACATCGCTCTCTTCAGCGCGGGCGGCTCGATCTCGCTGGAGTTCGGCCCCTCCGCGGCCAAGGCCGGGGCCATCGTCATCGACAACTCCTCCGCCTTCCGGATGGACCCGGATGTCCCGCTCGTCGTGCCCGAGATCAACCCACAGGACGCGAAGAACCCGAAGAAGGGCATCATCGCCAACCCGAACTGCACGACCATCATCTCGCTGATGGCGCTGGCGCCGCTGCACGAGAAGTTCGGTTTGGAATCCATCATCGCCTCGAGCTATCAGGCTGTTTCCGGCTCCGGTGCCCAGGGCATCATCGAGCTGGAGGAACAGGTGAAAGCGATCGCCAACGGCCTGGAGGTCGTGACCAAGGTCTATCCGCGCCAGATCGCCTTCAACGTCATCCCGCAGGTCGATGTCTTCACGGAGAACGGCTACACCAAGGAGGAAATGAAGATGCAGAACGAGGGCCGCAAGATCCTCGGCTTCCCGGAGCTGAAGGTCTCCTGCACCTGCGTCCGCGTGCCGGTCTATCGCTCGCACTCGGTCTCCATCACCGCGAAGTTCAAGCAGCCCGTCGATCCCGATGCCGCGCGCGCCGCCTATGAAGGCAAGCCCGGCATCCAGGTCGTCGATGATCCGGCCAACATGCTTTTCCCCGTGCCGCTGGACACCACCGGCAAGGACGATTGCCTCGTCGGGCGCATCCGCAAGAACCTCGTCCTCGACAACGCCCTGGACCTTTGGGTCGTCGGCGACCAGGTCCGCAAGGGGGCAGCCCTTAATGCCGTGCAGATCGCCGAGATCCTCTGACCGTCCGTGGATCTCAAGGCATACCTCAAGGCCCGTGCCGCGGAAGTGGATGCCGCGCTGGACACCTTCTTGCCCAAGGCCAAGGAACGTCCCGCGACCATCCACGCCGCGATGCGCTACTCCGTCTTCGCCGGCGGCAAACGCCTGCGGCCCGTGCTTTGCCTCGCCGCCGCCGAAGCCTGCGGCGGTGAAATCACCAGCGCGCTCGCTCCTGCCTGTGCGGTGGAGTTGATGCACACCTACTCCCTGGTCCATGACGATCTCCCCGCCATGGACGACGACGACCTCCGCCGCGGCCGCCCCACCTGTCACAAGGTCTATGGCGAGGGCATGGCCGTGCTCTGCGGCGACGCCCTTCTAACCGAAGCCTTCATCGTCCTCGCCCGAACCCCGGCCTCGAAGCGCCATGGTGCCCGCGAGTATGTCGCCGAACTCGCCGGAAATGCCGCAGAGCCAGGAGCCGGCGACAAAGATG
>CAXTTX010000530.1:1663-3650 GCA_964247045.1 uncultured Verrucomicrobiales bacterium
ACCTCGTCCGCATCCACGAGGCGAAGACCGCCGCCCTCCTCACCACCTCCCTGCGCCTCGGCGCGATGACGGCCAACGCCACGCCTGCCAAGCTGGAGGCCCTCACCACCTTCGGCCATGCCCTCGGCCTCGCCTTCCAGGTCATCGACGACATCCTCGACGTCACCCAGACCACCGAGGTTCTCGGCAAAACCGCCGGCAAGGACCAAGCGGTGGAGAAGTCCACCTATCCGGCCGTGCTCGGCCTGGAAGCCTCCCGCAAGGAAGCCGCCCGCCTCACCGCCGCCGCCATGGCCGCCCTCAGGCCCTTCGGCCGGAAAGGCTCCCGCCTCGCTGAAATCGCCTCCCACCTGCTGCAGCGGGAATATTAGGCCGGTTGGTATGTCGGGTGCTTAATCCGGCCACGAGCCGCATCGGGACTTGAATCCCCATGCGGTTTCCAGCAATTTGCGAGTTGACGCGCGATGGGGTTCATCGCCGCAAAGCCCTTACCCTCATCCACTCCGCCCCCATGGGAATCAAAGTCCGCCTGCTCGTCATGAGCTTCCTGCAGTTCTTCGTCTGGGGAGCCTGGTTGATCACCGTTAGCAACTATTGGTTCATCACGAAGGGATGGAGTGGCCCCGAGTTCGGGGACGTCTTCACCACCTTGGGCCTCGCCTCGCTGATCATGCCCGCTTTCACCGGCATCATCGCGGACCGCTGGGTCAATGCGGAGCGCCTCTACGGCATCCTGCATATCCTCGGCGGCATCGCGCTTGCGTTCATCCCGCAGGTGGGCGATCCCAAGACCTTTTTCTGGGTCATCTTCGCCGCGATGCTCTGCTACATGCCGACCATCTCGCTCTCCAACTCGGTCGCTTACAATATTCTCAAAACGAATAACTTTGACGTCATCAAGGAGTTCCCGCCCATCCGGGTGTGGGGAACCATCGGCTTCATCGTCGCGATGTGGATCACCAACCTTACCGGTAACAAGGCCTCGGGGAACCAGTTCTACATCGCCGCCACCTTTGCGGTGATCCTCGGCGTCTATTCATTCTCCCTGCCAAAGTGCCCACCACTCAAGGCCACCAAAGGCAAATCCGGCTGGGTGGATCTGCTTGGTCTCGGGGCCTTCAAACTCTTCGGCACCTACAAGATGGCGCTCTTTTTCATCTTCTCCATGTTCCTAGGTGGCGCACTCCAGCTCACCAACATGTATGGGGACGTCTACCTGTCCGAGTTCGCGAAGGTTCCCGCCTACACGGATTCCCTAGTGGTGAAGTATTCGACCATCATCATGTCGATCTCACAGATTTCGGAAACGCTCTTCATCCTGGCGATTCCCTTCTTCCTGCGGCGTTTCGGGATCAAGATGGTCATGCTCATCAGCATGCTCGCCTGGGTGCTGCGCTTCGGCCTCTTTGCCTATGGGAATCCCGCCGGCGGCCTGTGGATGATCATCCTTTCCTGCATCGTCTATGGCATGGCCTTCGACTTCTTCAACATCTCGGGCTCGCTCTTCGTGGAGGTCTCCACCGAAGCCAAGATGCGCTCCAGCGCGCAAGGGCTGTTCATGATGATGACGAACGGCTTCGGGGCCGTTCTTGGCAGTCAGGTAAGCGGTTACGCAATTGGCAAATACTTCACCCATGACGGACAGCGCGACTGGCCCCATGTCTGGCTTTCCTTCGCTGGCTATGCCCTAGTCATCGCTATCGCCTTCGCGGTCATGTTCAAGCACAAGCATGACCCCGCAGCGACGGAAGGCTTCAGCCATTGATTGATCCAGGCTCGCCGGCTATAAAGAAGAACCGGCGAGAATCAGAGCGGGGGGAGCTCGATTGTCGCCGGTGGTTTCCGCGCCTCGGGGGGTAGGCTCCACGTTCGGGGGGAAAGTGTTTTGCTAACCTCGGGGGGTAGGTTTCGCGGTTTGTCACCGTCCGTTGCCTGGGGGGAAGGCTTGCTCTCGGCGACAGGAAAAGAGATATCCCATTTCCGGCCA
>CAXTTX010000531.1:0-217 GCA_964247045.1 uncultured Verrucomicrobiales bacterium
CGCGCCGCCACGAGCATCCCGGCTACCCGGCGACCGTGAAGGACACCATCGGCGCCGGGGATTCATTCACCGCGGCCGTCGCCATGGGCCTGCTGCGGGGCTGGCCACTGGATGCGATTTCCGACACGGCGAACTTGCTCGCCTCGCACGTGTGCTCCTGCGAGGGCGCGATCCCGCCGATCCCCTGCGTCGCCGTGCCGCACCTGCCGCCCGAGGT
>CAXTTX010000531.1:227-3636 GCA_964247045.1 uncultured Verrucomicrobiales bacterium
CCGCCGATCCCGCAGGCGTTGCGCCAGAGATTCCGCCATGCGGGACCGGACGAACCGGCGGGGCCGGAGCCCGGGTTCACGGCCATCGCCGTTTGAATCTCCTCAAACCATCAAAATTCCCTGTCATCAGGCATTTCGATTTCCTAAAGAACCCAACGGCTGGCATCCTCCCAACTGCCAAACCCAAAAAACCCTTCCCATGAACAAACTCGTCTTCTGGTCCGTCACCTCGTCGCTCGCGGGATTCCTCTTCGGCTTCGACACGGTCGTCATCTCAGGCGCGGAACAAACCATCCAGAAGCTGTGGGGGCTGAGCGACACCATGCATGGCATCGCGATCGCTTCGGCGCTCTACGGCACGGTGCTGGGGTCGTTCTTCGGTGGCATTCCCACCGAGGCGCTGGGACGCAAGAAGACGCTCTTCCTCATCGGCATCCTCTACATCATCGCCGCGGTGGGATCCGCGCTGGCACCGGAGGTTTACACCTTCATCCTCGCGCGCTTCCTGGGTGGCATCGGCATCGGGGTCTCGACGGTGGCGGCACCGCTTTACATCTCGGAGATCGCGCCGCCCGCCAAACGCGGACGGCTCGCGGGCATGTTCCAGTTCAACATCGTCTTCGGCATCCTGATGGCCTTCCTTTCCAACAAGCTGCTCAGCGGCGCCGGCGAGCACTCGTGGCGCTGGATGCTGGGCGTGGCCACCTTCCCTTCCATCGCCTACACGCTGATGTGCCTGCTCATCCCCGAGAGCCCGCGCTGGCTGATCAGCAAGAAGGGAGACCGCAAGAAGGCGGAGGCCGTGCTGCGCCTCATCGAGCCGGATTCCCCGGAGACCGCCATCCAGGCCACGGCGGACAGCATTTCCGCCCATTCCCAGGGCACGAAGGCGAGCACCTCCTTTTTCTCGCCGCGCATGCGGGTGCCAATCGCGCTGGCTTTCCTGATCGCATTCTTCAACCAGCTCTCCGGCATCAACGCGATCCTCTACTTCGCGCCGCGGATTTTTGAAATGACCGGCATGGGCGCGCAGGCGGCTCTCCTGCAATCCGTGGGCATCGGCCTCACGAACCTCGTGTTCACCTTCGTGGGCCTGTGGCTCATCGACAAGCTCGGGCGGCGGACGCTGTTATACATCGGTTCCTTCGGCTATATCATTTCGCTGGGCCTCGTGTCATGGGCGTTTTTCACAAAAACCTATTCCATCGTGCCGGTTTGTATCTTCGCGTTCATCGCCGCACATGCCATCGGCCAAGGCGCGGTGATCTGGGTGTTCATCTCGGAGATCTTCCCCACCGAGCACCGCGCGACGGGTCAGGCGCTGGGCAGCTTCACCCACTGGATCTTCGCCGCGCTGCTGACCACGTTCTTTCCGAAGATGGTGGGAGCGTTCCCACCCGGCTACGTGTTCCTCTTCTTCGCCGGCATGATGGTGCTGCAACTCATCTGGGTGAAGCTCATGGTTCCCGAAACGAAAGGCATCGCGCTGGAAGACCTCGAAGCGAGGATCATGCACTGAGGGGAAAAGCGGAGTCCCCGCGATTTGTCCGGGCCAAGAACAGGACAGCGATTCGGAAGCCACCATCCCGGGGTTGGCGACCGGATCACCGGTGATTCACGGCCGGAATAGACGGCCGGTGTTCTCCCGATTTTTTCAAACCCCGATTCTCCCATCCAAAATGCCGATGCCCCTTTCCATCTGTTTTCGCCGCTTGGCGGGGATCGTCGGCCTGGCTTTTCTTGGCCTTGCTTCCGCCCGCGCCGACCTGATCCTGTACGAGGGTTTCAATGGCGCGGTAGGGGCCGGAAATTTGGCCGGGCAGGCGGGAGGAACGGGATGGAACGGGCCCTGGCAGTCCATCGGTGGAAACGCGGATGTCCCCGCGGGAAGCATGATCGCGGGTGCGAACGGCCCGCCGGGTTACGATGGTTTCTCGTCCGGACAGAGATGCTTTTTGCCTAACGGCTCCCGGGTGGGGCGGAACCTGAACGCCTCCGTTGGCGGACCCTTCGGACTCGCGGGATACCGGGACACCAACGGCCGCATCGGGGCGGATGGAAAAACACTCTATATCAGTTTCCTCCAGCAAGCGGATGGCACGACCAATTTCTATGAGTTCGAGTTCCACCGCGACAATCTCGGTGATCCCGGCCGGATCGGCGGCATTGGCAATGACCTGGGAGGCACCACCGTGAACCTGCGCGCCCCGAATGGCACGCAGACTCTGATCGGGCCGGGGAACACGAACGTGAACTTTTATGTCGTCCGGATCGATTACAAATCGGGCAGCGACGACGTGCGGGTCTATATGAATCCCGCCACCCTAACAGAACCTGGAACCCCGGGCCTGACGAGGCTGGCGGCATCGGACATGTCGTTCAATGGCATTTCCTTCGGGGCCTATCTGAATGGCCGCACGGTGATGCATGATGAGATCCGCATGGGCGAAACCTGGGAGGATGTGGTGCCAACTCCGCCCGCGAGCACCCCGATCGTCGGAGATCTCGACGTTTCCAACATCACCGGGACCACGGCAACTCTCAACGGTGAGGTCATCCGGGTGGGCTCGGATGTGCCGCAGGTGACGGTCTATTATGGCAAGAGTGACGGTGCAAAGGTGCCGGGGAACTGGGAGCACTCGCTGAACCTCGGCGCGCAGGGCGGGGCTTTCTCGGTTCCCATCAGCGGGCTGGAGACGTTCACGCGCTATTATTTCCACGCCTTCGTGCAGAACTCGAGCGGAGGAAACTGGGCATCCGCGGCCTTGGATTTCGCCACCATCGCGGGACCTCCGGTGGTGGAGAATCTTCCCGCGACCGAGGTCGGCATCGCCACGGCCCGGGTGGGGGCGACGGTGACCAGCACGGGCGGGCTTGAGCCTGTCCTCACGCTTTACTATGGACCGGCGGACGGCGGCACCAATCCGGCGGCGTGGCAACAGATCCTGGACCTGGGCGCATCCGGCACCACGGTGAGCAAGGTCATCGGCGGGCTCTCGCAAAACACCACCTATTATTTCCGCGTCTTCGGCGTGAACGAAACCGGAAGTGCCTGGGCACCTGCGACGGCTACCTTCACAACGCCGGTGGCGGCGCTGCCCGTGGTGGAAAACCGTCCCGCCAGCCAGATCAACGGCTTTTCCGCCAGTCTCAATGGGAGTCTGGTTTCCAACGGCAACGCGCCGACGACCATCACGATTTTCCTTGGGCCGGTGGACGGTGGGACCAATCCCGCTGCCTGGGCCCGCTCCTTGGACCTGGGTCTCCAACAGGGGGATTTCACGGCGATCGCGAGCGGACTAACCACCACGACCCGCTATTACTTCCGCGCGCGTGCCCAGAACGCGGCGGGAACCGCGTGGGCACCTGTTAGCAATACCTTCACGACCACGGGATTCACCCCGACGAC
>CAXTTX010000532.1:0-1517 GCA_964247045.1 uncultured Verrucomicrobiales bacterium
TGGAAAGTTGTGTCGCGTTCACCGGCCGGGTTTGGGTCGAAACGTGGTCGCGTTGGGAAACCGACCGGAGCGATCTGGATGGCATCTCCGGGCTCTTTGGTATCGATGGCAAGCCGGATTGGCCTGCAGCCTTTGCCTGGTGCGTTCCTGCCGGTTACTTCGCCATGAATGCGGCGGCGGCCGCGGACCACTCGCTGGAATTTGACAGCAACATCGGTTCGACCCACGCCTTGGCGCCCTTGCTCCGGCAGGCCGGGGAAATGCGCGGGCGCAACGAGAGGCGCGGAAAGATCGCCAGCCTGCTGAGCCCCCGGCTTGAGGCCGCCGAATTCGCGATGATTGTCGTATGGACCGCGAACACGGAGGTCATCCGGCGGCAAACGATGCTGGCCTGTGATTTGGAGTCCTATCGTCTCAAGGAAGGAACCTATCCCGCTGTTCAAGCGGACGTGATGGGTGTGCTTCTTGATCCCTTGCACGAAAGCCCTTTCGTTTACCGGAAGGACGGGGATTTCTTCGTCCTCTACTCCACCGGGCCGGACGGCAAGGACGACGGCGGCGTGAAGGTGAAAGGGAAGGGTGGCCTCGACCAGGCGGACTGGGTCTGGTAGTTTTGTTAGATATTCCGGATCGCCGCCTCAAGCCGCGCGGCGAGTTCGGTGAGGCGGGATCTAACGGATTCCTCGTGGGGGGCGGGATCGAAGCGGAGGCGCTGGTGGAGGTCGATGGCCTCGTCCAGCGTACCCGTGTCCGGGACGGTTTCCCGCAGGCCGCCGAGCCAGGCGCCGAAGGGCTGTCCGGGAGGACGGTGGCCGAGGAGTTTCCGGGCGGATTGTTCCAGCGCGTTCAAGGGAGTCCTTGTCACCGGTCCCTCGTAGCCGTTGGCGAGGCGGACTTCCTCGAGGCGGCGCTTTGATTTCCACAGGCGTTTCAACACGAAGGCGGCGACACCGATCCCGATCGCGGACATGACCAGGGTGACGGCCAGGCGGTTGGCCGGGCGGTTCCGCCAGATGAAGAAGTCCTCCCGGATGCGTTGGACGGTGTCGTAAAACTCCTGGGACCGGGGAGTGGCCGTATTGACCAGAGCGGACCAGCTTGGCGGCGTGGTGTCGAAATCGATCCACTTGCCGGCGGCCTCATCCCACACCCGGCACCACGCGTGGCCATGGGTTCCGCGGATGATGAACTCCCTGCGTTTTCCATCCCATTCGCTGACGGCATAGCCGACCGCGTAACGTGCTGGAATCCCCGCCTCCCGCAGGATGAGAGTCGCGGCAGTCGCAAAGTACTCGCAGTGGCCCGCGCGGTGGGTCGTCAGGAACTGCGTGAGCGGTGTCGCTCCTTCGGGCTGGCCGAACTTGACGGACCGGCCGATCTTGAGATTGCGGGTGTAGTCGAAATTGGCGAGGAACCAGGATCGCAGCAGCTTGAGCTTCGCGTCGAGCGTCGGTTGTTCGTTGAGGCGCAGATTCTTGACCACGTCTTCGGCCGCGGTTGCCTCGTTGGGCCGGACC
>CAXTTX010000532.1:1527-2792 GCA_964247045.1 uncultured Verrucomicrobiales bacterium
ACGAGATCCTCACGGTCGAGGGGCGGAGATTCGGTGTAGAGACCGCCGCGCCACAGGACGATGCCCTCGATGACGGAGTGCTTCGGGAAAATACGGACCGTGCCGAAGTCATTGCGCTCGATGCCGTCCAGCTCGAAGTCGCGGATACTCGCGGTATCGCCCGGCAAGGGCAGCGGGGTTTCGGCCGCCGCGCCGCCGCGGATCGAGAAGCGGGGCAAATCATCCCGCACGGCGAGGAGTTGCGAGCCCGTGTAGGCCTTCGGTAGAAGCAGGGAGTAAGGAATCTCGTTGTGGATGACCGAGGTGAGTTCCTCGAATTTCCGCGCGACCATGTTCTCGATCCTCCAGTTGCCGGAACCGAAGCTGTTATAGGACGCGGTGCGCAGCAGCAGGGGCGGCGGCCTGTTGTCAATCGGGCGCAAGCGCCAGAGGATGTCCTTGGATTGTTCGACCGGTCCGACCCGGCCGATCATGGTGGAGTTCGTGTTGGGATCGAAATAGCCGCGCTTCGGGCTGCTGCCTCCGTACCAGTCCTCCAAGGCCTGCAGTCCCACTTGCCCGGCGACGGAGATACCCGCCGCGAAGGTGAGAGCGAGGACCAGCGCCAGCGGCTTGTTCTTTCCCGATGCGGACAAGAGCATCCAGCCCGAGAGGACGACAATGCCCGGCAGGTAGGCCCACAGCGCGGGGCCGTTCGAACGGCTGCCGAGCGTGGCCGAGACCAGGGTGGTGACGAAAAAGATGTTCCCGAAATTCACATGCACCTCGGACTCGGTGAGACCCAGGCGCAGGTTGCGCCGCCGCCGTTGCTTCGCGAGAAAGGAGAAGGTGTTGAGCGGAAGCGAATCCTTCATGCCGAAGGACTGCACGAACTGCATGGGCAGCAGCAGAGGTGGAAGCCAGGTCAGGAGATTTGGCAGAGCGAGGTAGGGCGTGCCTTCCAGATAGATCATTACTCCAGCCAGCAGCACGAGGATGGTGGTGAGCTGCCAGGCTTTGGCGCGGGCGTCATCGTCGAAATCCCAGCGGATCTTCGTCCAGTTCGGCGACTCCACCAGCAGGGCGATGAAGATCCCGAGCACGGGCCTGCCCGTCATCGCCCCCCAGAAGAGGATCGACGCGCCGAGGATGTAGCGGGGTGGTGGTTGGACGCGGTGGATGGGCGTGGAGTTCCGTTCAGTTCAATTGAGTGCGGGCAAGCGGGAGGGCAGGCGCAGGAGGTCGCGGGCGATGTGGCCGGATTCCAGCCAGTGCCCCGGCACCCC
>CAXTTX010000532.1:2802-3636 GCA_964247045.1 uncultured Verrucomicrobiales bacterium
GATGACGGAGCAAAGGATGCCGCCGCGGAGGAGAGTTTTCAGGAAATCCGCGCGGGCCTCGTCCCAGCCGTTGAAGACCAGCAGGCAGGAGGTGAGGTCGTCGCGGTGGCGCAGCACCAGTTGGGCGAGTTTCTCGTAGTTGTCCGTGCGTTCGGGCGAGACGCCGGCGAGCACTTCCAGCAGGATTTCCGAACGTTCCACACCCCGGCCGGCGGTGACGCGGTGCGCCTCGTTCTTGATGAACATCAGGTCCAGCAGCGACTCGCTGGTGTCGATGGATGCGGCGAAGGAAGCGGCCACGGAAATGACTTCCTCGAAGCGCTGGTCCGTGCGGTCGCGGGAGAGGGTATCCACGACCAAGCCATAGCGGGGATAGTGGGTGTCCTCCAGTTCCTTGACGATCGGGCGGCCGGTGCGGGCCCAGCTTTTCCAGTGGATCTGGCGGAGCGGATCGCCGGGGCGGTAGTCGCGGAGGCCGACGAATTCTCCGGAGTTGCCGATGGTGCTGGTGTTCGCCTCGCCGGAGATCTTGAAGGCGGACATGCCGGGCAACTCGATGGGCGGCAGCTTGTGGCGGGCGGGCAGGACGGTGAGCGTGGCGGGCGGGGTGGGCACTTTCTTGCAACGCTGGAAGAGGCCGAAGGGATCGGGCAAGAGTACCCGGAGATCGTCGAAGCGGACGATGCCGCGGCGCAGTGGGGTCATCTCGATGGTGACGCGGGCCTGGTCGCCGGCCTGAACATCCATATCTTCAGCGGAGTATGCGGCCGCGAACATGCGGTTGCCGAGCAGCAGCCACTGCCAGCGGAAAAAGGCGAGCCTGCGGTCGAAGCC
>CAXTTX010000533.1:0-3088 GCA_964247045.1 uncultured Verrucomicrobiales bacterium
TCACCGCCTTCCCAGTACTGGCGCGCATCCTGGACGACCGTGGCCTGACGCAGACGCCGCTCGGCATCACCGCCATCACCTGCGCGGCGGTAGACGACGTGACGGCGTGGAGCGCGCTGGCCTTCGTGGTGGCGATCGCGCGGGCGGCGAGCCTGGGCGCCTCGGTGTTGAACCTGGTGCTGGTGCTGGTGTTCATCGGCGTGATGGTATGGGGTGTCCGGAAGCTGTTACCGCGGGCGATCACGATGACGGAGCTACAGCGACCGGATCCCTCGAAGCGGACCCTGGCGATCGTGATGTGTGTGGTGATCGGCGGGGCGTTGTGCACGGAAGTGATGGGCATCCACGCGTTGTTCGGGGCCTTCCTGGCGGGAGCGATCATGCCGGATACCAGTGGTTTCCGGGAAAAGCTGGGGGTGCGGGTGGAGAATTTCAGCACGGTGCTGTTGCTGCCGTTGTTTTTCGCGTTCACCGGGCTGCGGACGCAGATCGGGCTGTTGGATAGCGCGCAGGAATGGCTGACGTGCGGACTGATTATCCTGGTGGCGACCGTGGGGAAACTGGGTGGCACGGCGGTGGCGGCGAAATTCACGGGGATGAGCTGGCGGGATTCGCTGCAACTCGGCGCGCTGATGAACACGCGCGGGCTGATGGAGCTGATCGCTCTGAACATCGGGTATGAGCTCGGGATTTTGTCGCCGAAGATTTTCGCGATGCTGGTGGTGATGGCGCTGGTGACGACGGCGTTGACGGGGCCGTTGTTGACCTTGTTCGGAAGGATGCGGGTGAGGGAGACGGATGGGGAGTATTCGAAGGCGGGGGTGTGAGGATTATGTTGAGATCAGTGCCGAGTGATTTGACGGATGGAAGGCAAGGCTGTCAGCCCGTCTCAAATCCTGCGGATTGGTGTGATCAGAGGAGAGGAGTTACCGCAAAAAGGCGCAAAGATCGCGAAGAGGGCGCGAAGGGAGAGAAGTGGATGAGTGAACAGAGAGCAGCGATGAATCCAGAGGCAAGAGGTTGGTAGTGGAGCCGGGGGATTTTGCGCCTCGTAAGAAGATCGGTCCTATGGGGCTTATAGGACTTATGGGAAGCTATTCGGGAGCGGAATGAATTTTGAGGGCTGCTCTGGTTTTCTATTACGCCCTCCATCCACGCTTCGCTCCGATTGCGCTCCGGGGAAGACGGGGTTGATGGAGCGGAATGAATTCCGCGCTCCGCCGCGGTTAACGAGTCAGTGCGCCAAAGGATGCGCGTTGGCGACTTGCTCCAGGCGGGCCTCGCGGAGGGGCTGTGAGGCGATGGAGTTGGCGAAGGTGCGGGCGAGGGAGGGATTTGAAGTGGCGAGTGTTTCGGCGGCGACGTCGGCGGCACCGTCCCGGGTGGGGCCGTAGGGGATGTTCTTGATCCATGCCAGGGCGGTGGTGCTGTTGGTGGCGAGCCAGCCGCGGGTGATGGTACGGACGTGATCGACGCGGGCGGGGGTCTCGGGTTCAGTTAGAATCCAGCGGGCAGCGTCGGCAGGGTGATTGTCCGCCCAGCGGGTGACGACGCTGTCGAGGGCGATTTCGCGGATGTCGGGATCGGGAAGGGATTTCGCCCAGGCGAGGGCGTCGGCGGGGCGGGCCTGGGTCCAGGTGGGGAGGACTTTCAAGAGGGCGGCGGGCTGCTCGTTG
This sequence comes from uncultured Verrucomicrobiales bacterium, assembly GCA_964247045.1. Classification (GTDB taxonomy): domain Bacteria; phylum Verrucomicrobiota; class Verrucomicrobiia; order Verrucomicrobiales; family Akkermansiaceae; genus Luteolibacter. Next base: position 1,677 of record CAXTTX010000533.1, read on the forward strand.
GCGGGCAGGGTGAGAAGGAAGTCCGCTGCCCCGGCGGGGTTCGCGAGGGCCCAGAAGGAAAGGGTCCCACGGAGGGTTTCGGTGCGGAGGGGACTATCAGGAGGGAAGCCGGCGGCCCAACGGGTGGCGGCGGCGGGATCCTTGCGGGCCCATGCGGAGGCGATGCCTGCCAGCGCGGCGTTTTTTGCGGAAGCGCTGGCGAGGGTTTCGGCCCAGGTGATGGCGGAAGTTGGATTGGTGGTGGCGAGAAGGGAGGCGAGATGGGCGGCGGCGGTGTTCTGCGCGGGGCCAGGGGGCATGGCGGCGACATGGGCGCTGGCATCGTCGGGAGCGGTGAGGGACCAGACGTCCAGCAGGTTGCGGAGGGCGATGCCCTGGAGCGGGGAGCCGGCCATGGATTCGACCCAGGCGAGAGCGGCGGGTGTGTCTTGGGCGGCGAGGGAACGGATGAGGCGGAGGGTGGCTTCCGACTTGGATTCACCGGCGGGTAGGAGATCCAACATGGATTTCGCGGCGAGGGGATCGTCTTCCTCGATCTGGCGGATGCAGTTGGCGATGACGCGGTCGCGTTGGATTCCCGTGAGGAGTTGGGCGGCGAGGGTGGCGGCTTTCGCGGGATCGTTGCGGGTAAGGATGGCGAGGGTGGATTCGACGGCGATGGCGCGTTCGGTTGGATCGGGCGAGGCGGTGGCAGCGGCGAGGGCGGCTTCCGGGGATTGATATGCCCATTGCGAGAAGAGCGCGCGGAGGGCGTTGGTGCGTGGGTCGCCGGCGGGGATGTGATCTAACAACGCATGCGCGAGGTTGATGTCCTTCGCGGCGATGGCGGCGATGAGCGCGTTGTAGACGATCCATTCCTCCGGTTTGGAGGCCATATCAGCGGCCAGCTTCAGGGCACGTTCCGGGTCGGTTTCAGCGATGCCACCGAGGACGATGAGGATGCCGTTGGTGTATTCCGCGCCGCGGGGAACGGTGCGGAGGTAGGCGAGGGCGGCCTCGGGATCGTCACGGAACCATTGTTTCAAGAGGCGGCCGAAGTCGCCGGAGCGTTTTCCGGGATCGGTTTCGCCGAGGATGCGGTTGAGGTCTCCGGTGAGGTCCTTGGGGCGGGAGCGGGGGGAACGGGTGGAGGTGGAATCGGGTGGTGAAGATGCCGCGGGGCGGTTCGCTTGGTAGTTACCGGTGGAGCGGGAGCGACCGCCGGGGCGCGCGAACCACCAGAGGGAGAGGGTGGCGGTCACGAGCAACAGCGCGACGGCCGCGATGAGGATGCCGGAGCGGTACTTTTGGGTCACTTGAGGAAATGTGGTTGCCGCCGGTTGTGGCGACCCGAGAAACCGGAAGCTCTAGCTGATAGATTGCCCCGGTTGCTTGTTTCCGAACCTTGGCCGGGTCCAGGCGGCGGGACCTGC
>CAXTTX010000533.1:3098-3622 GCA_964247045.1 uncultured Verrucomicrobiales bacterium
AGGATAACGGTCCCTGCCTTTTTCCAGACAGCCTCTCAGTAGTTCCGTGGCACGGGAGTGCCGGCGGTGAAGTCGGAGCCGTTGTTGTTGGTGTCGGTGGCGCCCGATCCGGCGCGGAGAGCGGCGGTGGTGGCCGTGAGGGTTGGCGCGGCGGCGGAACCTTCATAGGCGTTGGCGGTGCCGAAGCCGACGAAGTCCACCACGGCGGAGGTGCCGACGGGATTGCTCACGGTGAGAAGCGTTTGCGTGTTGGTGAGGGCGACTTTCCCGGCGGTGGCGGACATGGCGATGGTGCCGGTGGCCTGGGGGGTGGGGAGGCTGGTCGTGCCAGCGCCGCCGGCAGCTTCCTGGATCAGGTAGTAGTGGCCCGGGGCGAGCGAGCCGGTGAGGTTGGTCTTCGACCAACTGCTGCCGGTGGAACTGGCGTATTGGATCGCGTAGGTGGAGAGGCTGACCGTGGTGCTGCCGGAGTTATACAATTCGATGAAGTCGTTCGTGTAAACGGTTCCGGCGTTGCCGCCACC
>CAXTTX010000534.1:0-3614 GCA_964247045.1 uncultured Verrucomicrobiales bacterium
GACGGCAAGGAATGGTGGAACGTCTATCACGCGAAGCGCGACCGCGGCGGCAACTGGCTGCGCTCGATCTTCATGCAGCCCTTCACCTTCAAGAATGGTTTCCCGGACTTCGGCGAACCGGTCGCACCGGGCTCTTCGTTGCCGCTGCCCTCGGGAGAAAAAGTGCCCTCCCCCACCCTGCCGGTCTCGGCCACCTTCCGCACGGCGGAGGATCTCGATCCGTTTTCATACTATGGCCACCAGCAGTTTTATGCACTTTCAGACGAGGGTTTCGAACTGGGAGCCCCTCCGGACGACCCGGTGAATACCTACCGCAGCGGCGAGAAGCTCGTGCTGGATGGCGGCGAATTCACGGACTTCACGGCCAGTACCCGGATGACTTTCCTGGAGGGGGATCGCGACGCGGGCCTCTTGTTCCGCACCACGGATCCGTCCGTCGGTTTCGATGCGCAGAAAGGCTATTTTGCGGGAATCATCCCCGGCAAGAAAGTCGCCGTCCTTGGAAAAACAGACGGTTCCAACTGGAAGGAGATCGCCCGCACTCCGCTGGATGGTGACTTCACGAAGCCGGTCAATTTCAGCGTCACCGCGAAGGGCCCGGAAATTACCGTGATGCTCGATGGCAAGCAGGTGCTCGCCGCCAAGGATGAGACCTATCAGAAAGGCAGCGTGGGCATCCGCGTCGTGGACACCCACGTCCGGTTCGAGGGGCTGAACGTCCGTTAACTTTCAAATCTTGTCGCGATATACGCCGGAGTTCTCCTCCGCCTTGCCAACAGCATCAATGCCGGCAAGACCACCAACGCCATCGAACCCGGCTCGGGAACAACCGTGACCGTGACCGTCCCGAAGAGCGGATCCTCGATGACATGGACGCCTGCATGAAGCGCCTCCAGCGAAATATTCGTCTCCACCGGCCCTGCCGTCGCCACATCAAACCGAAGTGAGGTCGCTCCCTGAGGAACGAGGAAAACCGTGTCAAATCCCAGGTAGGAAGCTGCAAGCGGATTCGAGGAAATGAAAAGCTTCTTCAGCAAATAGCTCTGCCCGGAAAAGAACTCGGTGATCGTCGCCACCGGCGCGATCAGATCCCCATAGATGTCGCTGGACATGCCGGAACCAATCCCCGGGATGTTGAACATCGAGGTCGGGATCGACATGCCGAAGACGTAGCCGCCGATGCCGGACACGTCATGCACGGGACTGGCCGAGGTCTGCGTGACCGTGAAGGTGGTGGTCTCGGGTGTCGTTCCGGGACCGATGAGAATGCTGACGGCCGCGCGGCACGGCGCGGAAAGCAGCAGGAGGCAAAGGAGAATCTTCATCGGGCGCGTCGTCATGGCTTTATCGGGCAGGTCAGATTTGGAAATAACAGTTCCCGCCCCGGACGGACAAGCCTGAAGAATTCTTTCCGCAACCTATCAGGTGACGAAAACGTCGATGAAACTTTTTCCCGGATCCGGTGATCCGGAAGTGCCACCGGTGGCGGATCAGCCATGGGGCTCCTGAAATCCCGGAATTCATCAACCCGATCAACCAACATGTTCAAACTCATCACCGCATCCCTTTTCGCCATGGTCATCAGCGTCTCCTCCGTTCAGGCGGGGCCGTCCAAGAAAATCTTCAAAGGCAACTACGACGGCATCGCCCTGCTCGAAAACGTGAAAGGCGACCGCATATTTTACAGCACCGTGCGCTTCAAGATCGACACCAATGGCAAGATCACCGGCACGGCCTATCGCGATTCCACGGCCAAGGTCTACACCGTGAAGGGCTCGATCAACAAGGTGAAGGACATTGCCGGCATCCGCTTCTTCGGCAAGGCCGCCGGAACCTTCTCCGATGGAGCGAAATGGACCGCCGAAGTCGAGGCGAACAAGGGCGTCAGTTCCAAGCTCATCAAGGGCAAGGCCCGCAAAGGCGCCTATTCCGGTGACCTCTCGCTGACGAATTGACCGGCACCCCCGGCAAATCACCCGGCAAGGCATCGAAGCCTGAAATTCTAACGGGCCGTTGCGGTGAACTCCGCGGCGGCCTTCTTCGGAGCGCCCTTCCCGGTCAGGTCGATTTCAAACGTGCCTTCATCCGGATCATTGCTGGTGACCTTCAGCACCGCGTTGCGGGTGCCCGCTTTCTTCGGCTTGAAGGTCACCTTGAAATCGGTCGTCTTCCCCTTGGCCAGTGTCGTGCTGCCGGGCGCGGTGACGATGTAATCATCCTTCCCCTTCCCGGAGATCTTCACCGCGATGCCTGTCAGCGATCCCTTGCCCTTGTTGCCAATGGTGAAGGTTTTCGCCGCACTCTTCTTCCCGACAATCACATTCCCGAAGGAAATGGTCGATTTCCCGTCTTTCAGATCCTTCCCCTGCTTCACCGTGATGTCCGGCTTACCCGCCGGGGCGTCGATGCTGCCATACATCACCTGGTTCGCGTCGTTGTTGAGATACATCTTGAACTGGTTCCTATCGGACACCCACTTGGAGAGATCAATCGCACCGGGGGCGCTGGTCATGCTGGTGATCGCCGTTTGCGTGGGATCCTCCAGGCTGAGATTCACGCTGAAGGGCGCGAGGCTGCCGATGGTGGGATTCGTCACATTGTCCGGCCCCCACGCGGTGGTGAACTGGATGCTATGGACACCCCCGAAGGTGCCGAGCGTGTAGGATGCCTTGCCGGGCTTTGCACTGGTGGTCCACTCGCCGCTCTTCCCCTGCAGCGTGAGGGTGAGCTTGGTCGCCGGGAACTTGGACTGCGTGTCGAAAAGCTCGGGCTCGGCCGCGGTGTCCCATTCGACCACCATCGTCCACCGCGTCCCCGTCGGGAACTCGGTGCTCAAATCCGGAGGCAGCAGCCCGGGCGTGGTGACACCGGTGAAAGTATTGCCAACCGTGGCCCCGTGGGCGGAGGTGGCGAGCAGGGAGAGGGCGACAGTGGCGAGGAGTGGGTGTTTCATGGGAGAACGTGTGGGTTACTTTTCATCGTAATGGCAGTTTGGGCGGTGAAAGACAAGCTTGATGGTAGGCGTGAGATTGGCGTGGAGGTTCAGCAGATCCGCGGAGGTTACTGATAGGCCCGACGCGGCACTGGCTGCCGGGGCAATCCATGAAGCATTTCACCCGAATCCGACTTCCTGTTCCCAGCCCGCCGTCTCGCTGAAAAAGATGACCTTTCCATCCGGGCCGAAGATGTGAAACATTTCGTCCTCCCTGTCTTCGTTTTTACCGACCAATAACGAGAGGTCTCCGGAAAAAGAAACACAAACCGAAGGCCCGCTTTTCCCTTCGATCCCGGTGATCACCCTTCCATTCAGGATGCTGGCCAATTCAACCTCAAGGATCTCGTGCCCTTCTTCCCGGCGCCCATTCAGCAGGTTCATTCCGCGCGCGCAAACAATCCAATTCTTGTGCCAAGTGCCAATTTCCCACTCGCCGTAAAAATCGTCACGCAGCCGGGCATCACCGTGATAGACCTTCTCCCCAAACCCGATGCTAACATCCTTGTTGGGAAATACCTGAAGCCGGCAGATCCTTTTCCCCGCTAGTCCGCGAATACTCTCGTTTTTATCTTCTTCGGTCATCGGGGCCGCTTGGAAATCAAACCACCCTCCTGCTTTC
>CAXTTX010000535.1:0-3602 GCA_964247045.1 uncultured Verrucomicrobiales bacterium
GACGCTGAGCGTCGGCCTGGCGACGATCCACGAACCACTCTCGAAGGTTCCCGGACTGCTCGACATTGACCGGATTATGAGGACGGGATTGCTAACGGCGGAATTCCTGCGCCGCCGCGGGTTTACGGAACCGAGGATCGCGGTGGCGGGGCTCAATCCCCATGCCGGGGAGAACGGTGCTTTCGGGGACGAGGAAATCCGGATCATCGCGCCGGCCATCGAGCGGCTGAATGAAACGGGGCTGGCGACCTTCAGCGGTCCAGCGGTTCCGGATGCGATTTTCCGCGATGCGGCGCGGGGACTCTTCGACGCGGTTATCGCCATGTATCATGACCAGGGATTGATTCCGCTGAAACTGTTGGATTTCGACACGGCGGTAAACGTGACGATGGGGCTGCCGAAGCCGCGCACGAGTCCGGACCATGGGACGGCCTTTGCCATCGCGGGCAAGGGCATCGCGAATCCGTCCTCGATGATTGCGGCAATCAGACTGGCTTGCGAACTGGCGTGAAATACCGGATGGTCAGGATGTGAACGCATCCCGTCGTCTATTCGCAGCCGCCATATTGCTGCCTATGCTGGGTTCCCCCTGTGGCGGACAAGCCTCCTCCGGCATCGAAGCCAAGGCTCCGGTTGTTGAGAAAAGGGACCCGGATCCGAGGTGGCTGGCTTTGCAAAAAATGGCCTCTGGAAACGAATCACTTCAAATCTGGTGGCTAAGGCCGAGGGATCCGATGTGGAAGGAGTTTGAATACATCAGAATCAACAAGAAACAAAATCCAACCCTGGAGACTCTTCTGAAAACGGCGAAGTATGACAGAGTGGCGGGTTATGCTTACACGCTTGATCTACCCTATGAGGCATGCGAAGAAAGGGGCCAAGGATTCCTGATCGTGCTAACGGAAAAAGACCGCGCCCCCGTCGGCTTCTGTTTCAAAGGGACCTCTGAAAACAAGAGGGCACTGGAGTTCATCACATTGACTTCGTTCGATCCGGATAAGAAACGCATCGAATGCACGCGGGGCCCGCGCCTTGATGGCGTGGTGCTGGATAGCGATTTCAGATCGATTCTTTTGGGCCCGGAAAAAGACAAGGCGGCCGGGAAATGAGCCTTTGGCCTTTGGCTAATAAATTTCATAAACTTGAAAGGATGGTTGACGTGAAGATGGCACACGGTGACGGGGACAGGAGTGTCCCCGCTCCGTCAGGTCGCTTCGCTCCCGGAGAAGCTCAATTGGCAGTGCTATCCGGCTCCTTGTGCAGCCCCCGGTAGAATAGCAGGAAGGCGAAATGGCAGAAGGCGATGATGCCGGCGAGGACGGCCCAGAATTCCATCCAGCCGTGGGTGCCGTCCTTCACGAGGTGCGTCCGCAGGTAGCCGCAAACCACCGCACCGACCAAGGGGCCGATGCCGCTGACGACCAGGGCGAGCAAGCCCTGGGCCTGGCCTCTCAAGCCGGGATCGACACGGCGGTCCATGAAGACCTGGGCGGTGATGAAGTAGAAGGTGTAACACATGCCGTGCAGGGCGATGCCGGCGATGTGCCAATTGATAGAACCACTGTATCCGGCATAGGCGCTCATGGAAAAACGCAGGACGGAAAGTCCCAGTGCCCAGGAGAGGACGGTCTTCACCCGGTATTTCATCATCACGGAGCCGACGATGAGCATGGCGACGATTTCGGTGAGCTGCGCGATAGTCATCGTCGCCGTGGACTGCTTATCACCGAGGACACGCAGCAGTTCCGGAGCATACATGTAGAAGGCCGTCAGGGGCACGGAGAACAGGGCGGTCACCAGGAAGAACACCAGGTGGTCGCGATGTTTCATGAGGGTGAAGGCCTCGAGGCCGAGACGGCTTTGCCAGGACTTCGCCTGTCCGAGAGGCGGGGTATGCGGCAAGAGGAAGGCGAGCAGGCCGCCGCCGAAGCGAGTCACCGAGGAAGCATAGCCGGAGATGGGGCTCGCATCCGCATGCAGCAGCAGGCTGGTCGCGAGTCCCCCGCAGATCCAACCCATGGTGGCCCCCAGCCGCACCAGGGGAAATTTCCGCTCCCCGAAGCTGAGATTGGTCATCGAGACCGTGGTCAAAAGCCCCCACGCCGGGCCGGAGAAAATGGAGAAGATGCCCAGCCAGGTGACGAACCACCACGGGTTGAAGCCCGCATCGAGGCAATAGAAGGCCACAAGCAGGGAGATGCCGCCGCACATCGACGTCCAAGCGTACAAGCGATCGGCCGCGATCCGTTGGTCTGCCAGAGCACCGCCGATGAGCGGGGAAACCAGGGCGCAGACGGGCTGTACGATGAAGACAAGGGCAACCCATTCCTCAAGACCCTTTGCCTTCAGGATGTTTGTCAGGGCAGGCATCCAGAAGCCGGGTGTCATCCCGTGCAGGAAGAAAACGAGCCACAAATTTCCGAAGACTTTCCTCTCGCTCCGGATGTTGTCAGCCTCCTGCACCCACAGTTGGGTAAGGTGTCGCTGCCCGGATGGCCAGCGGATACCCCGCGGTCGGGCGCGGAATTTTCACTTGCCGGGTTGACAGGTTGATCATTTGTTCTTAAGAACACTGTTCAGAAACACCATGAGCACGCAACTCACCAAGCGCCAGCAGGAGATCCTCGAGTATCTGCGCAACTCGCAGCGCACGACCGGGGTGATGCCGTCCACCCGGGAACTCCAGCATCATTTCCGCTTTGCCAGCCAGACGGCGGCCATGAGCCACCTCCGTGCCCTGGAGAAAAAGGGGGTGATCCAAAGGCTGGCGGGCAAGGCACGCGCTGTCATTTTCCCGGATGAACTGGACCGGGACGAGATCGTGGACATCCCGATCTACGGAACAATCGCCGCAGGCATGGCCCAGGATGTGGAGCAGGAAAAGCAAGGTTGCATTTCCATCGATGTCTCTTCGCTGGGCCTTCCTCGCAATGCCCGCACCTTCGCCCTTAAAGTCCGAGGGGAGTCGATGATCGATGCCCACATCTGCAGCGGTGACACGGTGATCCTGGAATTCAGGGAACCCCGGAAGGGGGACATTGTCGCCGCGCTGATCGATGGGGAAACGACCCTGAAGCGGTTTCTGATTGAAAAGGGCCAGCCCTTCCTGCGGGCGGAAAATCCCGATTTTCCGGATTTGATCCCCGCACGTGAACTGATCATCCAAGGGGTGATGATCGCCCTTCTGCGGCAGGCTGCTTGACGCTCAAGGGTTTTGGCGTAATAGTTAACATTTCTGAATGATTGACGAGTGGGCCGAAACTTCATAGTTTCTGTCATTCATTCCACATGTCGATCGACTCCATCACCTTCGCCTGCCCTGCCTGTGGCTCAAGGCTGACAGTCCCGGGGAGCCTGGCCGGAGTTGTTGGCCCCTGCCCCACCTGCCGCACGCAGATCCAGGCCCCGTATCCGCCGCCGGTGGAAGCGGCGGCCTATCAGCCCCCCGCAGCCCCTGTCTATCAGGCGGTGCCGGCTTATCCCGCGGCATCTTCAGCTTCATATCCGACGGGACCGGCATATCCCGCCGCACCGGTTTATCCGGAGCCACCTCCCGCACCGCCGGTCTATCAGCCACCGCAACCGCCAACGGGGCCGCCGGC
>CAXTTX010000536.1:0-3594 GCA_964247045.1 uncultured Verrucomicrobiales bacterium
CAAAGTTAGCATGACGGTGGAAAATTTTCCCCTATCCACGGCAAGTATCCATGTCCCCCAATCCAAGGTTCATGCTAAGTTTCTCCGCCAGACCCGCATCTAGCCTGACATGTCCGTGAAAAACCCTCCTTCGCCTACCGTAGCCGCCGCCGCATTCGCTTTCTGCCTCGTGATGGCTCCACTTTCCGCGAGGGCGGCGGAAGACCCATTCAGCAACTGGCCGGAAGGCACTTCGCCAAAGCTGATTGGCACGCGGCTCGCGGAACGGTTTCTCAGCCGGACGAAGGCCAGCGTCGCCTCCGGCAGAAAGGACGAGGTCCGGTATCCGGTGGTGGTGACCTGGTATGGCGCACTGACCTTTGCCAAGGCGAGCGGCCAGCCCGGGCTAGCGAAGGCGCTGTTGGAACAGGCGGACCTAGCGATCAAGGAGGATACCCACAAGTTGCCGCCACCCGACCATGTCGACAGCAATATTTCCGGCGCCTTGGCAGCCGAGGTTTTCATCCAATCCGGCAATCAACGCGCTCTCGATGTTGCGAGGCGGTTCGCCGATGTCCAGTGGGAACCCACGGAGGAAATCGTGACCAAGGGGGACGAAGGCGGGAAGCCGCAGGAAGGCTTGAGCTGGCGGTTCGACGAGGAGGCCAAACGCCACCTGCAGGAGGGGTTGAGCTGGCAGACGAGATATTGGATCGACGACATGTATATGATCACGATGGCACAGGGGCAGATGTTCCGGGCCAGCGGGGAGCGGAAGTATATTGATCGTGCCGCGAAGGAAATGGTCGCCTATCTGGACAAGCTGCAGAAGCCGAACGGGCTTTTTTGGCATGCGCCCGACGTGCCGTTTTTCTGGGGACGAGGAAATGGCTGGATGGCCGCGGGGATGGCCGAGCTTCTGCTCTCCTTGCCGGAGGATAACGCAGATCGCGCGCGCATCCTCGAGGGCTACCGCAAAATGATGGCGACTCTGAAGGAGACGCAGAGCGAAAGTGGCATGTGGCTGCAACTTCTGGATGATCCAACCTCATGGCCGGAGACATCCTGCACGGGGATGTTCACCTTCGCGATGGTCACCGGAGTGAAGCAAGGCTGGCTGGATTCAAGCGCCTATGGGAATGTTGCCCGCAAGGGTTGGATCGCCCTGGCCGGCTTTGTCCACGGAAACGGCGAGGTGTGCCAAGTGTGTGTCGGAACGAACAAGGAGAACAGCCGCGAGTTTTACCTGAAGCGCCCCAGGGTGGCCGGCGACCTGCACGGGCAGGCGGCGGTATTGTGGAGTGCGACGGCGCTGATGAGGTGAGGTCCCACGGTAGCAGCGGCCCCTCCCTCCGTCTTTCCATAACAGACCCATGTCCAGCTGACTGAAAACCAGCAACCGTCATAGACCGACGCTACAGTTTGTCACTTGCCTCTTCTCCAGCGCTCATAAGCGTCCTGGGAATCCGCGACATATTGGATGGACCCATCGTTCATCAGCGCGTGGTAGATTTTCTTGTCAAACTTCGGGCCGGAACCGGCGACCGATGGATAGGACTCGGACATCATGTATCTGCCTTCGATCCTGGGGTTGACCGTTTCGGCTGTCACCAGCTTGGCATAGGCCCTCTGTGAGCCTGTCAGCTTCGTCTCATCCGCCACGTATGGATAAAACCAAGCGTAGGTTCCCCAGGCGCTGGTGGGACTGGCTTTCGCGGGGTCATATTTCGATTTTTCCGGCAGGTTGTATTTTACCAATGGAGAGAAGAACACGCTATAATCCTGGATGATCCCCGATTCAGGTGATTGCGCATTATACAGCGCGCTCGCGGGATTGCCGGGAGCGTATTTGGAGCCAGTCCCCGGCTCGTTCCAGTAGTCGGCGACCGGTGATGAGACGTAGAAGGCATCAATCATGGCTTTGTCGGCAGTGTAGGTGGCAACGGCGATGCCGATCTGGCGCATTTGATTGATGCTCCGGGTGGCGGCCGCGGACCGTTTGATGCGGGAAGTCACGGTCATCGTCAGGGCCGCGAGGACGATAACGATGGTGATGACGACCAGGATCTCGATAAGTGTGAAGCCAGCGTGGAAGGGTTTTTGGCGCGAATGGATCGGGGTTTTCATGAGACGGGTGGGTTGGATTGTTTCAGGCTATGAAAGATGGCCTCGCGGTCGGGCGGGTTGAAGGAAGCACTTTCCCGGTGGCCGGGAAGCGGGCTGGATATACCGGCGATGCCGGGTCATGGGGTTTTCGGGTCACGGCCCGGTCGAAATCGAGCCGGGGAACAGGTATGAATGCAGTTCGCCCGAGCTGACTTAGCATCATGGGGCGCATTTTTTGCCCGGTGGCGATTTAGCAAACAAGCCAACCTTTGGCGGTGAAGGGAACAGCCCCGCATTTCGGAGCTAGAGAGATGGCGAACGGCCGCGCCGCGCAACGAAGACAGGTCTTGGCCCCGTGTTTGGCCCGGCAGGACGCCGCGTCCGCCCCTTCCCTGCTAAAACAGGAGCATCGGCTGCTCGTGATCGCGCAATTGCATTTCCGGCCTTGAGCCGCCAACTGCGACGCCAGCAGGTATTACTGCACTTTTTTCCGTTCCGGTGCTAATTTCCGGTCGCGCCAAAGCATTTGAATGTGATGGATTTCCTGTTTGCCACATCCTCAAGCGAAGAGAATGACCATACCGCGAAGGTCCAGGGACTGTTCCTTCAGTACCAACCGGCGGTGCGAGGCTTTATTCTCTCGATGATTCCGGATTTTTCGGTGGCGGACGATGTGATGCAGGAAACGTTTCTCACCGTGACGAAGAAAGCGCAGTCATTCGAGATCGGCACGAGTTTTGCGGCATGGGTGAAGACGATCGCACGGTTCAAGGCACTGGAGGCCATGCGTGCGAGGAGGTTTGAAACGCTTTCCGAGGATGTACTGGCGGCGCTGAGCACCGAGCCGCATGAGTTCGGCGAGGACTCCGATGAGCGGCTCGCCCTGCTGCGGGGATGCATCGCCGAGCTCCCCCGGCAGGCCCGACGTTCAATCGACTACCGCTACCAGAACGACCATATGCCACCCCAGATCGCGAGTCTGATGGGTTGCACGGTGCAATCGGTGAATGTCACGCTGTCCCGGGCGAGGACTTTCCTGCGGGAGTGCGTCCAGCGGAAGATGGAGGGAAACCTTTCGTAGGCCATGTTCGACGGAGACAGACTTGAACGATTGATCTCAGCCCACTTCGACGGGGAGCTGGCGGAGGAGGATCGCGCCGAACTGGAGTCCATGTTGCTCTCGTCCTCAAAGGCCCGAAGGATATTCCTCGATCACGCGGAGTTCCATGGACTGCTGCGTGAGCAGGCCATGCAAGAAGGTGGCGTTGATCTATTGGAAAGATCCGCAAGTCCCCGGCGGCGGATCACCCGATTTCCGAACCGGGCATGGATCGGAGCAGGACTGGCAGCGTGCCTGGCGCTCGGTTGGTGGTTGTTCCCGAGGCCTGAAACACCTCCGACGGATACCGTGGAAATCACCCATTCCGCCAATGACGGGGTGGCTTTGTTAGGGATGGCCATCGGCGTTGAATGGAACGGGCGGTCATTCACCCCCGGAGAGGCCTTGCC
>CAXTTX010000537.1:0-3592 GCA_964247045.1 uncultured Verrucomicrobiales bacterium
ACCCGGCTGTGGCGCCGGCGGGGGCAGGACGATGGGCTCGCCGGGGACAACGGTTGCGGTGGGGATGGCCACGCCTTCCACCATGATCGATTGGAAAAGCCGGTTGTAGTTGTGGCGCAGAACGGCCGGGAACGAAACCCGGCCAGCCTCGACGATGTTCTCGCGGAGGAGCTTGGCGGAAAGGTTGGAGACGAGATCCGTGCCGATCTGAACGGCACGGGTAGGATTGAGGAGTTCCTTTCCGGCCTCGTTGCCGCCCTGAATGACGTCGCTGGCGATCGACAGGCCCTGGATGGCGATGGTCGATTGGGCGGAAACGATCATCCCCTTCGAGTTGACCGTGATTTCCAAGTTGGCGTGGTCGTTGGAGGCGAGCCAGCCGCGAACGTGGTCGATGCGGACGGAAACGAAGATGCCTCCATCCGGCGTGGGGCTGATCTCCGGCTTGTAGGTACGGTAATCCGCGCCAGAGAGGGCATAGTCCGCATAGGTGTTCGCCTTTTTCCAACCGCCGAGGCTCTTGGCAAACGCGTCTTCGCTGATCGACACGCCGGCCAAGGCTCTGGCGGCGAGGGAAAGGCACGATGCCATGATCAGGACCGTCTTTTTCATGGGAGAATTGCGCATTGCCGCGTGGTTATACGAAAAGGCGGGCGATTTATTCAGCAAATTCAGGCGGTGGAGGCGGATTGGGCGAGCCAAAAAGGCGCTCCAGCTGTTCGGCGGCACGGGCCTTGTGCTCGTCCTTAATGTAAGCAGTGACCGTTCCAAGGGCCGCGACCAAAGCACCCCAGTCGTCCCCATAGCCGATGCCGGGAAGGATGTCCGGGATGAGATCGGCGGGTAGGATCAGGTAACCGAGGGCACCGACAATGACGCCTTTCGCCCATGTCGGGGTATCCGCGTCCTTGAGGCAGTAGAAGAGCGTGAGGGCGGTGAGCAGACCCTTGCGCCCGGCGGAAAGGGCCACCTTGACGAGGGTTTTCCAGAGCCGGGGCGCCGAGTACCAGCTCGGGGCGCTCATCGGGATGGGAAGTTGAGGTTTCTCGGACATGTTCAGATCACCGGCCGCCGGGATTGGCGGCGACCGGTGGAGAATGTCCCAGTTTCGGCCTTCTCGCAAGGCAAGAGACCAGAAGCCAAAGTCAAGAAACCCGAGAAGACGGGTGGATCAGAGCGATTTGAGGAACTTGATGAGGTCGGCGCGGTCGGCGGCGGACATGTTGCGGAAGATTTCCTTGGATGCCTCTCCCTCGCCACCGTGCCAGAGGATGGCCTCTTCGAGAGTGCGCGCACGGCCGTCGTGGAGGTAGGCTTCGCCGCCGCTGACGCCGGCGGTGAGGCCGATGCTCCAAAGCGGCGGGGTGCGCCATTCGGATCCCGCGGCATTCGACTCGCCCATGTTGTCAGCGAGGCCGCTGCCCATGTCGTGCAGGAGCAGGTCGGTGAAGGGCCGGATCGTCTGGTTGCGGAGTTCCGAGATCGGGTGGTAAGGACCGGTTTGCATCTCGGGCACGTGGCACTGGACGCACTTGGCGGTGGAGAACAACTGCTCTCCATGCAAGGCGCCGGTATCCTCCAGATCCCTGCGGGAACCGACACCGAGGACGGAAACGTAGCGGTCCATCAGATCCAGATCGGTATCGGAAAGTTCCACGGGAGATGGGGAAGCGTCGCCATCCAGCGTCGGATAGATGGAGGTGGTCACGCCCATGTCGCCATTGAGCGCGGCGGCGATCTGGTGGGTGATGCGGGCCTTGCCAGCCTTGGAGGTGAAGCGGCCGAGGCGGGTGTCACCCGTCTGTGGATCAGTCACCGTTTGCATGCGGCCGGAGATTCCGTCGGCATTGGCGTCCTGTGGATCGGCCAGGGTGGCGATCGTGTCCTCGGCAACGGCTTCCAGAAGGCCGAGCCCGACGAGTTGCGGGGCGAGGCGGACGGAGAAGAACGAGGGAGTCACGCCTTGGAAGGCATAGGAGGGCTTTTGCAGGTTGAACGCCGATCCATCGCCATATTGGCCGCCGCTGGTGATATAGCTGGCAATTGTGGCGACGCCTTCGGGTGAACCGGAGATCGCCAGCGGTTGCAGGACCGATCCCAATTGCGGGTGCGGCGAGCCGCTGGCATCGCTGCCGACTTTCACCACGCTGTGGGTCATGGGCGCGCCAATCGCGGGAGGCAGCGAGCGGCCGTTGTTGGTGTGGCACTCGACGCAGCTCTTCGCGACGAACTTGGGTCCGAGCTTGCCGATGTGCTCGGTGAAGACGGGGTTGCCGTCCTCCGAGTGGACGCCGTTGCTGAAGTCGGTGTGGTGGAGGCGCCGTCCATTCATGAAGTCCTTGATACTCTTCGGCGAGATGTTGCCGGCGGTTTGCTTGAAGCGATGCTCGGGCTCGTTCGAATACTGATAGGGCAAGCTGGTCAAACCACCAAGCCAGGCCTTCTGCGGCAGTGGGAATGAATCGAGGAGAGCGCCCTTGCCTTCCCACGGCACGACTCCCTGGCCGACGATGTAGAGGAAGGCGGTGCCGTAATAGTTGGTGCGGCCGTGGGTCGGGGCGGCCAGGAACTGGCTGATCTCAATTTCCACGCGGTCGCCCATTTGAAGATTCCGGTTTTCCGGCAGCTTGGTGGTAAGCGTCCAGGTGTAATGATTCTCGGACGTGTTGATCGCCGAGTAGTTGCCATGATATTCCGCGACGGTGTTGATGCCGCGGAAGAAGGCGCGGAACTCGGGCGCGGACAGAGGCGTGCCGGTGATGTAGTTGAAGGTGATGGTGGTGCCGCCCTTTGCCACGCGGTCGATGATCTCGACATCGACGGTGCGCTGCTCCCAATACCAGGTCAGGTAGTGGTCATAGATGTGGAAGTTCCCTTCCCGGGCATGACGATCGCGAGCGCGGTCGCCCAAGTGGGTGACAAGCGCCTCCGCGGTATCCTCGGTGACGGGGGCTTCGAGCTGAGTGGAGGCATTGAACAAAGCGACGAGGCCGGTTTCAGCGCCCGGCGTGGCGGTGATGGTGGCATCCCCCGCGGCGCTCTGGCCATCCGCGCCCAGAGCGACGACGGAGATCGAATAGGTTTCACCCGCGGTGAGGTTGGAAATTACGACGCTGCTGACGTTGCCGACTTCGATGAACTCGGTGACGCCGCTGCCGGCGATTCCATAGTAGATGCGGTAGCCGGTCACACCCGCCGTCGGGCTGGATGTCCAGGCGAGGCCGATGGCATTGGCGCCCGCGGAGCCGGTGGTGTGAAGGTTGGCCGGCGGCTGAACCGGAACGATCGGGATGGCAAGGCGATAGAACTCGGTGGGCTGGGTGATGGGAATCTTGAGGGACTTCGTGCCACCGTCGCCGGTGATGGCGGGCGGGATCTCGTTCCAGAGCGTCATGTTGGTCGAGGACGCGGGCTGATACTGGATGCCGGAGGCGGAGGGCCAACTGATCCGGGAGACATTTTGCGGGACCAGGGGCAGGTTGTTGACCACGGGCGGGCCGCCGGGGCCGCCGGTGCCGTTGTCCAAGGCCACATCGTCAATAAACACTTCCCCGCTCGCCCCGCTGACAGCGCCGGTCACCATGCGGAATTT
>CAXTTX010000538.1:0-3589 GCA_964247045.1 uncultured Verrucomicrobiales bacterium
ATCGCCTGTACCGCCAACGTTCTGCCGGACCAGATCGCCGCCTACCGCAAGGCCCTCGAGTAACCCTCCCCGCCCTCCCGCAAGTAAGCCTCCCCGTACTACCACCCTGCTTTTCGCCCCCAAGCCACCCTTGAGAGGCCGAATACCTGCCCTCCACCCTTCAAGACCACGCGGGTTTTCCTTGAAACAACCCCGCCCCGCAGGCATATCCCCTTGCCACGACGCGACACGCACCGGAGGGGTGGTAGAGTGGTCGATTGCGCCGGTCTTGAAAACCGGAGAGCCGAAAGGTTCCGTGGGTTCGAATCCCACCCCCTCCGCCATTTCGTCCTTTGTTCCCGTGAAAGCGTCGTTGGCCAAAGGAGCCGCACCGCAACTCAAGCGAGGGGGTGGAATGAGAACCCTATCGAGCGCAGCTAGAGGGTTCGAATTCGGGAACAAGCTTCGCGAGTCTGCCTTCCGCCCGGCCCAAGCCGCCACTTGGAATGGAGGCAAAGCCTCAAAGCCAAGCGAGTGATCGCGAGCTATCATTGAAAAGCGAAGCGACTCCGCTTGGATTTGCGAAGCGAATCAATCCCACCTCTTTCGATTCA
Organism: uncultured Verrucomicrobiales bacterium; assembly: GCA_964247045.1. Taxonomy (GTDB): domain Bacteria; phylum Verrucomicrobiota; class Verrucomicrobiia; order Verrucomicrobiales; family Akkermansiaceae; genus Luteolibacter. The sequence goes on from CAXTTX010000538.1 coordinate 594, forward strand.
CGGAGCAAGCGTGAGAGTCGCGGACCTAACAACCCCGTCGCTGCCCTTGAGTTTGAAGGTGAGGGTGGTGTCGTTGGTGACTTCCACCTGGAGTTCCCCCTCGCGCTCGGCCAGCATTTCAGGCCCGGCCACAACCACGGCACCGGAAGCGTCTGGCAGGGTGACGACTCGGTCGGCCGAAGGAGTCGTGGTGGTAATGGTGGTGGCTTTGCCAGGCTTGGTTTTGCCGACATTTCCCCCAGGTTTTCCCATGAGAACGAGGGAGTTGCCGAGAACCAGATTGCCCGTGGAGTTCTCCAGAGTCATCAGGGTGTTGTTAGGCTGGACGGCGGCGTTGGCCCAGTTGGTCTGGCTGAACCAGACGAAGTCGCCATTGGCCTGCATCTCGTGGCGGAGGCATTTGGCATAGGGATTGGTCCTCGTCTGGATAAGCCGGTAGGGAATGAAGGAGGTGCCGGTGATTTCGGCGGGGTTGTAGGTCTCGATGTAGAAGGATCCTTCCGGGGTGTTGGCGCCCCAGGGCTCGGAGGCTGCCCCCCAGCCGATGGCTGCTGCCTCAGCGCCGTTGTGGTGGCAGTAGGTGTTGGCGGAATAGCCGCCGATGTTCTTGTTCCAGACTTGGAAGACGTTTTCGCCGCTCACGTCAGAGGCAATGACGCTGACCCCGCCGCCGGCAATAACGGCGAGGGTTCCGGGCACGGTGACCTTCGCGGGAGAGGCGCGTTTGACGAGGGTGCCACCGGTCAGGGCCGGGTCCCCTTCCCCGAGGACGAGGTTGCCGTCCTTGGACGTGATTCCCTCGATGGCAGAGGTCTTGGAAAGTGGAGCTGAGCCCGCAACGGTGATGTCGTAGGTGGAGGCGACATACGAGCGGAGGACGTGCCACTCCGCGGTCGAGGGAGGCACGGTCTTCACGAAGAGCTCCGCCATGAGGCCGGAGAAGAAATCATCCCGCGCGGGGCTGGCGCCGATGAAAATGGTGTCCGAGGAGAAGTCGCGCAGGGTCAGGATGCGGTCCGCGTTGGTTTCCGTGCCGTTGACATAGAGCTTGGTTTCGTTGCCGGCGGTGCGGACCATTTCCACGAGATAGGTCGTGTTGTTGGAGAGGCGCGGGCCATCCTTGCGGATGTCGGCGCCCTGGCCTATGAAGGCGAGACGCTTGTAGGGCTTCGTCAGGAGCATGCTGCGGCGGCGGCCTTTTTCCGCATCGCCGAAAGAGATGTAGTCCTGGTATTCCTCGACGTTGGAGTGCTTGACCACGGCGCCCAGGTAGAAGGTCGCCTGCATGGCGAAGCCGCCGGTGGGAGATGAGAGGGAATTGGAGGTGCCGTTGAACGAAATGGCCTTGTGGCCATTGATGCCATTCTCCCCTGCCACGATGGTCGCGGAGCCGGTGAAGGGTCCGGTGCCGTGTCCCGATGGTTTGATCGAGGTAACTGGTCCCGCGGGAAGATCGTCCGCCTTGATCCGGGCCAGCCAGGCGATGGATGAAGGATCGGCAGCGGGTTCTGCGGCAAGGCCAACAAGCGCGAAGATGTAACAGGCGAGAACAAGACCGGTGGTTTTCATGACGAGGGATGCAGGGTAGCCCGGATTCGCAGGGGAAGGAAGCTGCCGGGCGGGCTTTTTGGGGATTGCGGGGAGGACGATCCGGGGGCAGGCTGGGAGGATGAAAACGGCCCGCCTGCTCGCGATCCTCGGGTTCATTTGCGGAGGCACCGCGATGGCCCAGGTGGACATTCCGCGGAACCCGGTGGTGCGGCCGGGGACGCCGGGTGGATTCAAGGGGCGCTCGACCGGGAGCAATCTGGATCCCGGGGCATCCGTGGTGGTTCCGGAGAAAGCCGCCACTGTCCGCTATGTGACCCACGTGGTGTTGTTCGATTACCGGATGTGGAGCAACAGCGAAGGCAAGCCGCTGGAGGCGAAGCTGATCGCCTTCGAGGATCTGGTGGTGGAAGCACCGAAAGGTACGGAACCGAAGATGCCGACACCGCCGGAGCGACCGACGGTGATCAAGGACGGGAAGGTCCGGCTGCTGGTGGGCGACAAACCGTCCATCGTGGCCATGGACAAGCTGAGCGTGGGCGACCAGGAATTCGTGAAGGACATCGACGCGGCGATCGCGAGGAAGGTGCAGAAGTAGGAATTGGTGGGACGGCTAGCGGCTGGCCGGGAAATGAGTGGCTTGCCGAGAGGGCTAACAGGGAATTTGGGATGAAGTGAGGGAGTGGACTGTCCTCTGGCCAAACCGCAGCAGGGCTGCTTGCTCGAGGCGCTTCGCGCTGAAGAGAAGAAAAAGGAAGCGGCCCGACTGATCATCTTCCGAGGAAAAACCCATTAACCTTGGAAGCTAAATCTCAGTCGGACCGCCTTTGTCTTTCGACGAGCAAAGAATAGCATCCAGGGCGGCGGATTTCAAACCGGAAATACTCCATTGGCGGCGACAATTTCGTCACTCAAAATGTCAGCCGAGGGCAAAAAAGAAGCGATCCGGCTGATCATCTTCGAGGGAAAACCCATTAACCCTTTGAAGCTAAATCTCAGCCGGATCGCCTATGTAAAACCAATAAAGCAACTGCCGTGCCAAGTTTTCCGAACCAAACCATCAATGTTTCGAAATTATTCACATCTTGTTCCCAAGTTATTGTAACTCCCTCATTGTCTGGAATTCCGACGATAAGAAACTGGAGCCACCCCGGCAACGGCGCGGAAATTCACGGTCAGGCGTTCGTTGCTCTGGAAGCCGCAGCGCTCGGCGATGAGTGAAACTGGCAAGTCGGTGGTGGTGAGAAGCTTCTTGGCGCGCTCCACCCGCTCGTGCTGGATCATGGCGTGGGGCGAGCGGCCAAGGGTGGCTTGGAAACGGCGCTCCATCACGCGGCGGGAGACGCCGGATTTCGCGGCCCACTCCTCCACCGAGACGATGGTGGCGACGTTTTCCACCAGGAACTGCATCGCCTTGCGGACGAGGGGATCGCCGACCGCTTCATAGG
>CAXTTX010000539.1:0-2803 GCA_964247045.1 uncultured Verrucomicrobiales bacterium
TTTGGGGGGAAAATGTTCTATCTCGGGCGCGGTCTTTCATTGGGCCGCGCCCGATTTTTTTGGAGTATCGATCTTCGGTCGATCCTCGCTCCAGTGACTATTCCAGACGCCTGGTCGATCAGGCTGGAGCATTTTTGTTCCAAAATCGTAGCCGCGCCCTCAGACGGCATGCCGGATTTGGCCCCGTCCTTCCCGGGAACGCCTCTTTCGCCCCATCTGGGCTCGACCATTTCCGTATGACCGACAACGCGGCGCTGAAGCGCCGGGCTATTTCCTTCCGCCCTTTCGGGCTTCATGTTGCCAATATCCGGCCGGGGCCACGGGAAAAGCCCGCAATCCCCGTCGCTTGACCTTCAGAATGGCGGAACGCCTTTCCTACCGCATTTCTTCAGGGCAAAAAAATCCCGGCAGCGGAAAAACCACTGCCGGGACTTTCGAAAAAACGAGTAGCCGTTCCTTAGAACTGCTGGGTGCGGCTGTGGTTGAAGTAGCCTTCAGGTCCAAGTTCCGGCGGGAACTCGGAGAGGCCGTCGGCCACGTTCATCTGGATGCGATTGTCCTCTCCGCAACGCTCGTATGGCGGCTTGAAGGTGCCGCGATAAGTCGGGCAGGTGAAGGTGACAAGCTCGTAGAAGCCGTAGCCGAGGCGGCGAAGCGCGCGGCTGGTGCCGTCCACCGCACCGTAGGAGTAGCCGGCCTTGCGTCCGTAGGCATCGTTCTTACGAACGATTTGTTCCGGGATCTCCATGACACCGTAGAGGATGTTGCTGATGGCGCGTCCCAGCTTGCGGCCGGAGGTGTAGGTGGATCCTGGAGGAGCTTGGATGTCGGCGACTGCAACGGCGCTCAAGGCGGCGAAGGAGGTAGCGATGACGAGGAGTTTTTTCATGCTGCGGAGAAGTTAAGTAATCGGGTTCGGGGTTGGCAACGGATTTTTCCGGATTCCCCCATTTATTTACAGTTCGAAGCTGAGCACCCGGATGATCCCCGGCGTGGCCCGCAGTTTCTCAAGCAGTTCCACCGGCGGCTCGGTATCGACCTCGATGACCGTGACGGCCCGCTTTTGGTCGCTGTTCCGGCTGAGCGCCATGTTTGCGATGTTCACGGAGGCGGTTCCCAAGGAGGTGCCGAGGGTTCCGACGATGCCGGGACGGTCGTCGTTTTCCACGAAGAGGAATTTGCCTTTGGTATTCACCTCCACGTAGTGGCCGGCGATGTGGACGATCCGCGAGGACTTGCCGAAGAAGGTTCCGGCCACCGTGCAAACCTCGTCACCCTTGATGGCGGAGACCTCGATGAGCTCGGTGGCATTGGTGGCCAGGGCGACGGTCGATTCGCTCACCCGGATGCCGTGGGCCTTGGCGACCGCCGGAGCGTTCACCAAGTTCACTTGCGCCTCGTGATGGGCTCCGGCCAGATAGCCGGTGAGCGTCTGGCGGGTGATCAGCTCGGTGTCCAGTTCCGAGACCGCGCCGAGATAGGAGACGCGGATCGCGTCGCATTGGGCAGGGGCGATCTTGGAGAGCAGTTTGCCGAGAGATTTCGCGAGATCCAGGTAGGGACCGACGCTCTCCAGCGTGCGGCTGTCGAGGTTCGGCATATTCACCGCGTTGCGGATTTCACCGGAGACGAGGAAGTCCTTGAGCTGATGGGCCACCTCGATGCCCACGTTCTCCTGGGCTTCCGCGGTGGAAGCGCCGAGATGGGGCGTGAAGGTACTTTTCTTGACGGAAAAGAGCGGGAAGTCCGCAGGCGGAGGCTCGACTTCATAGACGTCGAGTGCAATGCCGCCAATGTGGCCGGCGTCGATGGCGGCCTTCACCGCCGCCTCATCCACCAGGCCACCACGGGCGCAGTTGATCACCAGCGCGCCGGGATTCATTAGCGCGAGGCGCGCGGCGTTGACGATATGCTGGCTTTCGGGAGTGAGCGGGATGTGGAGGGTCACCACGTCGGCGCCGGTTAGAGCCTCGGAGGCGCTTTCCGCGAGTTCCACCTTGAGGGATTGGGCGCGTGCCGCCGTCAGGAACGGGTCGTAGGCTACGACGGTCATGCCGAAGGCCTGCGCGCGCTTGGCGAACTCGGTGCCGATCCGGCCCATGCCGAGGATCGCCAGACGCTTGCCAAACATCTCAACCCCCTGGAGGGTCTTGCGGTCCCAACGGCCCGCCAGCATGGAGCCGTGGGCCTGACCGATGTTGCGGGCCAGTGAAAGCATCAGGGCGAAGGCGTGCTCGGCGGTGGAAATGGTGTTGCCGCTGGGCGTGTTCATCACCACCACGCCGTGGTCGGTGGCAGCGTCGCGGTCGATGTTGTCGACGCCAACGCCGGCACGGCCGATGGCCTTCAGGTTCTTAGCAGCGGCGAAAACGGCTGGCGTGACCTTGGTTTCGGATCGCACGACCAGACCATGATAGTCGCCAATGATCTTGAGGAGTTCATCCGGCTTGAGGCCGGTATTCACGTCCACGGTGATTCCAGCGGCCGAACGAAGCGCCTCGACGCCTTTTTCGGAGATCGGGTCAGAGACCAGCACACGATAGGTTGCCATAGGAGCGGGGAGGTAACTTACCGCCCGCGCCCTTGCAAGGGTTTGCTAGGGAAAATATTCCCCCCCGGTTCCCCTGCCCTATTTGATCTCCATGCCGCTCTTGGGCCAGATCCAGCGGACCACTTTGCCACTCTTGATCAATGCCTTGGCCTGGATGGCCTTCATGCCGAAGATGGTCTCCGCCTTGTAGCCCGCGGTGCCCGTTTGATAGCTCTCGCCATCCACGGATTCCACGGCTCCGGCCTGCCATTC
>CAXTTX010000539.1:2813-3586 GCA_964247045.1 uncultured Verrucomicrobiales bacterium
GCCTTGATGCTGTCCTGCATGGCCTTGATGACCGCGATGGTGGCAGGGTCCTGACCACCACCGGCGGGAGTGCCCCCGCCAGCGGGAGCGGGCTGGACGGGAGAGGCCTCTGGAATCGGCACGGGAGCTGGTGCGGGTTCCGGGGTCGGAGGCACCTCTGGCATGGCGGGCGGCTCGGCCGATTCACCCGCGGGTGGCGGCGTGACCGGCTCGGGCGCTGGTTCAGGTGCCGGAACAGGCTCGGGAGCCGGGGTTGGTTCCGGAACTGGCGGCGGGGTTGGAGGCTCCACCGGTTTGGCCGGCTCCAAGCCGAGCTGTTGGAAAAGGTCCGTATCGGACACGGGAACGGTTACTTCCAAGGTGGATTCACCGGGGCTGACAAAGACGTCGGTCCCCTCGACGCGCAAGAGCCTGACACTCTTGCCCGCGTCAATGGTCATCTTGATGCCGGAGGCGGCATCATCCACCGTGACGGGCCTCAGGATCTGGATTCGCTTCGGCATCTTGCTCAGCGGAATTTCAATATCCGGCGAGCCATCGGTGCTTTTGATGATCGCCTTGCCGTTTTCCGCCAAGCCCGTGGGCCCGGCTTTCACCCCCGTGAACTGGTAACGCAGGCCAGGTTCCGCCACATAGCCCAAATACCCGGCACCGGCCATCCCCAGCAAATTCCAAAACAATTTCATGTGTGTCGGATGGATACGTAGCCCTGCCACCATTCCTTGAAAAGAATTTTCAAGCTCCGGCGGTGTCCTCCGCCAGGGAGTCAAGAT
>CAXTTX010000540.1:0-3576 GCA_964247045.1 uncultured Verrucomicrobiales bacterium
CCTGGGAATTCCGCAACCTGGAAGGCGCGGAACGCCTCAAGATTTCGCCGGAAGACTACCGCAAGGCCTATCTCAAGAGTTTTGGCGAGTTCCAGGAGCGGGTGCGGCGGATGTGCGAGAAGTTCCAGGCCCACTATGTCCTGGCGGACACCAGCAAGAGCCTCGCGGAAACCCTGAGCGGCTACCTCGCGTTCCGGCAGCGGTCGAAGAAATAACCGATGAGCTTCCTTTCTCCCATTTTGCTAGGAGCACTGGCGGCGGTCGGCGTGCCGGTGGCCATCCACCTTTTCAACAAGTTCCAGACCCGGGTCACGGACTGGGGGGCGATGCGCTTCCTGCTGGAGAGTGTCCAGAAGAACCAGAAGAAGGTGAAGCTGGACGACCTGATCCTGATGATCCTGCGCTGCCTGGTGGTGGCTTTCATCGTGTTCGCCTTCGCGCGTCCCGCGCTGAAGGGCCTCGGCGCGGGCGGCCAGAGCAGCGGCAATGTCACCGCGGTGGTGCTGCTGGACAACTCCGCCAGCATGGACCAGGGCGATGGCGGCCTCACCCGCTTCGAGCAGGCGAAGAACGACATCCGCCAATGGCTGGAGAAGCTCGATGGCCAGTCTTCCGTCGCCCTTTATCTGTGCGCGACCCGCACCACGCCGATGATCGGCAAGCCGGTCAATGATTTCGCGCTGTTCCGCAAGTCGCTCGATGAATCCAAGGCTGGCAATTACGGCAGCGATCTCCTCCAGGGCCTCCGCCTCGCCATGGAATCCCTAAGGGCCGTTCCCGGCGGCGCGAAGGAAGTCCGCATCTACACGGATGGACAGGCGTCCGCTTTCCTCCAGCGCGAGGATCTGAAGAAACTTGCCCGCGACAATCCGGACGTGATGATCCAGCCGATCATCATTGGCAAGCAGGCCACGGACAATCTCGGCCTTGTGATGTTCCGCCCGGAAACAGGTGCCGTGGCGGCCGGGCAGCCTGTGAATTTCCGCGTGCAGGTGCTCAATGCCGGTTCTTCACCGGCCAGCGGGGTGAAGGTGGATTTCAAGGTGGATGACAATATCTCCGGTGGTTCCGCGATGATTGCCGACATCCCTCCGGGAGAAACGCGCGGGGCATTCGTCACCCTCTCTTTTGACAAACCGGGAATGCATGTTGCCACCGCTTCGATCGGTGCCGATGGCTTCGCGGAGGACAATCATCGCGAGGTCGCGGTGAACGTCGCGCGGCGCGTCGAGGTGGCCTTGGCGGGCGCGGAACAGCCCGGAGCCGGACGAGATGAAACGCTCCGCTTCCTTTTCCATGCGCTGGTTCCCGTTCCGAAGGATCAGGCGGCGACTTACTATCTGGTGCCGACGGCGGTGCATCCGGGCGATTTGCCGGTGGTTGTGGCCCAGTCCGGCGAGGATCGGCCGAAGGTGGTCTTCCTCTGCGACCCCGGCGACGTGCCCGACGAGGTATCCAATGCCCTCGCCACCTATATCAAAGGCGGCGGCAATTTGGTAGTCTTTCCGGGTTCCAACACCGACGTCACCCGTTGGACCGAGGAAAGTGCCTTCGGCAAACTCCTGCCCGCCACGCTTGTTGCTGCTGTCGAGGCACCTGCGGCCAACCCGCGTTCCTGGCAGGTCCGCGAATTCACGCATCCCGTCACTTCCTTCTGGAACGATGCCGCGAATGGCTCGCTCGGCGGTTTGAAATTCTCTCGCTATTACCCGCTGGCCTTGAAGAAGAATGGATCGCCCGCCCCGGTGGTCGCTTGGTCGGACGGACAACCCGCCGTTGCGGAGTGGACCTTGGGCGGTGGCACGGTCGTGCTTTGCAGTTCCAGTTTCTCGCGGGATTGGACGAACCAGGCATTCCATCCCTCGTTCGTCCCCTTCATCGGCAGGCTGATGGACTACTTCGACCGCGACCAAACCACGCGGCCCGTGCTCTCGCCCGGCGAGATCTTCCGCAAGCCGCTGGAGGAACGCTTCCGCGGCAAGGATTTCACCGTGCGCCGGCCCGGTTCCGACACCGCACGCACCGCCGGCCAGGTGATGGCGGAAGGGGACTCCTCCTTCATCCGCTTTTCCGGAACCGACACGGCCGGTCCCTACCAGGTCGGTGTGGATGGCGAAACCGTCGCCGCTTTCGCCGTGCAGATGGATGCCGCCGAGTCCGACTTGCGGCCCGTGGATACCGCCGTCCTGAAGGATCTAACGGATGTGCCCCGCGAAAAATCCGGCAAGGGGAAACCCGCCGCGCCCACCATCGTGCTCAAGGAATTCTGGACTCCCCTGATGTGGTGCGTGGCCGTGCTGCTGGTCATGGAAGCCGCCTTTGCCCACCGCCTCGCCCGCGTCTGAAATGAATTTCCCCTCCAACATTTTTTATCTGGCCGCGGACGTTTCCGGAATGGAGCGCTCCTGGTCGCTGGGCCACGAGGGACTCGCCCCCGGCTGGGCTTTCCTGCTGTTCATGGCCTTCTCCGCCGCGACCATCTTCGCCTACCTGCGCTATTCGCCCGGCGTGGGGAAGGGGAGGCGCATCGCGATGATGACCCTGCGGCTCGTCTCCAGCGCGGTCCTGCTGATCCTTCTCACCAAGCCGGTCCTGCGATTCACGGAAAACAAGGTGGTGAAGCAACCGCTCGCCGTGCTGGTGGACAATTCCCGCAGCATGAAGGTGGCGGATCGCCGCGACACCCCGGTGGACCAGGGCCGTGCGGCCATCGCCATGGGCCTTCTGGAACCGGATGCCGATCCGGCGAAAGGCGTTTCAAGTTCCATCGCGGCGCAGGTGAAGGATATCACCCGCAAGGACCTCCTGCGCCGTCTGAAATATAACCAGAAGCTCGATCTCTGGACGAAGCTCGGCAAAACCTCGGATCTCGCTTTCTATGGCTTCGGTGGGGATGCCAAGGCAGTTTCTGTTCCAGCCTCTGAAACCATTGGCAAGGACAAGCCCACGCCTTTTCCGGAGATGGAACCTATCGAGCCCGTCACGGCTATTGGCGATGCGCTTCGCCAAGTTTTACAGGAACCGCGTGGCCAGACGCTCGGCGGCGTGTTGTTAATCACCGACGGCTGTGGTAACCAGGGGGCCTCCCCGCTGGAGGCCGCGCAGATCGCCCGCGAGCAGAATGTGCCGCTCTTCATCTATGGCACCGGCGTCACTTCGCCTCCGGACATCGAGGTGAAGGAAACCCTCGTACAGAGCCTCGCCTTCGCGGGGGAGCGCGTGGAAGTCCGCGCCCGTATCGGCTCCAACAATCTGGCTGAGCAACCCGCCACCGTGACCCTCAAGGCGGACGGCCAGGAAGTCGCGAAGGTGGAGGCCACCCTCGGCGGGGACAAGGAGCAGGAGGTCTCCTTCCACTACGTCCCGAAGAAAGCCGGGGAAGTCCGCCTGGAGGTGTCGGTGCCGCCGCGTGAAGAGGAGGCAGGCAAGAACAACAACAGCGCCACCACGGTCATCCGCGTCACCCACAACAAGTTCAATGTCCTCCTTGTCGAACAAGAGCCGCGTTGGGATTTCCGTTATCTACTCGATTATCTCCAGCGCGATCCGCGGCTGGTGGTGAAATGCGTGATGATC
>CAXTTX010000541.1:0-3572 GCA_964247045.1 uncultured Verrucomicrobiales bacterium
TGAGGCCGGGACGGGGGCGGTGGGTGAAATAGGCGCCGAGGCTGTCGGGCGAGCCGAGGCCGGGGCGTTCGCCTAACAGCATCAGGGAGAGGCGGGCGTCGAGGAGGGCTCCGATTTCATCCTGGATGGCGACGCGGCCGTGGCGGACGACGACGATGGGGCCGATGCGCCAGGTTTCATCAAACATGGGGAGGAGGGATTCCAGGAGGAGAGGGGCCTGGCGGTTGGCGGCGTGGCTTGAGAGGCCATCGGAGACGATGATGAGGAGGTCGGAGCCGGCGGGGTCGCGGATGGATGCTAGATCGTTCCGGGAATCGTCGTCGAGCGTGCGGCCGAGGTCGGGGCGGAGGTGGTATCCGGTGCGGTCGGTAGCCTGGCTATTGGCGGTGAGGATGGCGGGGTGGAGAGAACGTAGTTTTTGCGCGAGGGCGTCGGGATCGAAGGGTGCGAGGACGGCGTCGCGGGCGCGGGCGTGGGCGAGGCGGAAGTCCAGCAGGGGTGCGGTGGGGATGCTGCCACCGGCGCGGCCGAGGGCGATGCGGGCGGCGGTGAATTTCCGGAGGTCGGTCCAGGGGTCTTCGATCATGCAATGAAGAGTCCCGGGTTTTCGCCACTGGGCAGGAGGCGTGATGGTGTGACCGGGGCAAGGCGGTTGGTGTTGCCGAAGATGCGCGTTTTTTCGAGCCATTCCTCGAATTCCGGTGCGGGGCGGAGGCCGAGGGTCTGGCGGAGGAAGTGGCTGTCGTGGAAGGAGGTGGATTGGTAGTTCAGCATCACGTCGTCGGCGCCGGGGACGCCCATGATGAAATTGCAACCGGCCATGCCGAGCAGGGCGAGGAGGTTGTCCATGTCGTCCTGATCGGCATCCGCGTGGTTGGTGTAACAGACGTCGCAGCCCATGGGCAGGCCTAACAATTTGCCACAGAAGTGGTCCTCGAGGCCGGCGCGGATGATTTGCTTCCCATCGTGGAGGTATTCCGGGCCGATGAACCCGACGACGGTGTTGACGAGGAGGGGCGAGTATTCGCGGGCGACGGCGTAGGCGCGGGCCTCCAGGGTTTGCTGGTCGCAGCCATGGTGGGCATTCGCGGAGAGGCAGGAGCCCTGGCCGGTTTCGAAATACATGACGTTGTCGCCGACGGTTCCGCGTTTCAGGGAGCGGGCCATTTCGCGGGCTTCTGTTAGCATGGGGAGATCGATGCCGAAAGAGCGGTTGGCAGCTTCGGTGCCGGCGATGGATTGGAAAACGAGGTCGACGGGCGCGCCGAGTTCCATGCACCGGATGGCGGTGGTGACGTGGGTGAGCACGCAGCTCTGGGTGGGGATCTCGTGTCGGGTGATGATGTTATCCATCAGGCGCAAGAGCTCGGCGCAGGCGGCGGGATTGTCGGTGGCGGGATTGATGCCGATGGTTGCGTCGCCACAGCCGTAGAGGAGGCCATCGAGGATGGAGGCGGCGATGCCTTTCGGGTCGTCGGTGGGATGGTTCGGCTGGAGGCGGACGCTGAGCCGCCCCGGCAGGCCGATGGTATTGCGGAAGCGGGTGACGACGCGGATCTTGCGGGCGACGAGGATGAGGTCCTGGTTTCCCATGATTTTTGAAACGGCGGCGGCCATTTCGGGAGTCAGGCCGGGAGCGAGGCGGGCGAGCATTTCGCCATCGGTTTCGTAGTCCAGCAGCCACTCGCGGAATTGGCCGACGCTGAGGTCCTTGACCGGTGTGAAGGCGGCGGGGTCGTGGCGGTCGATGATCAGGCGGGAGATGGCGTCATCTTCATAAGGGATGATGAGATCCTCGAGGAAATGGGACAGGGGGACATCCGCGAGGAGCATCTGGGCGGCGACGCGTTCCTCCGCATCGCGTGCGGCGACACCGGCGAGAACATCGCCGGAGCGGTGGGGGGACGCTTTTGCCAGGAGCGTCTTGAGATCGGCGAAGGAATGGTGGCGGGTGCCGAGCGTGATGTTAAAACCCATGGGATCGCGGTGGCGCATTGCCAGCAGGAAGCATGCAAACATCACCTCATTCAGGGAACCTGCCCGCGGGTTATGGATCACGTCCCGATATCGGAAGCACTGGCGATTCCGCGCTTGAGTTCGGCGGTGCGGCGGGGTCTTTTAGCGGGCGATGAGTGAACCGATTTGCCCTTTTTGCGGAATGAATGAAGTGCTGGAGCATCCCGGCCGGATCGAGTGCGTGACCTGCGGCCATGAATGGGTGCGCGGGGAAGCCGCGGATGAAGCGCCAGCCGAGCGGGTGGTGAAGGATGCGTATGGCAACGTGCTGGCGAACGGGGATGTGGTGGCGATGGTGAAGGATCTGAAGCTGAAGGGGACCTCGCAGGTGCTGAAGGTGGGGACGAAGTCGAAGCCGATCCGGCTGGTGGACGGGGATCATGAGATCGATTGCAAGATGGAGGGGCTATCGATCGCGCTGAAGGCGTGTTTCGTGAAGAAGGTGATGGTGTAATACCCGATCACAAAAATAGGGTGGCGAATTGTCTAACCACCATGGGAGCGCGGCGGAAATGGACGGAGCGCGGCGGGGTCCAAATACACGGACTACAAGGAGTGGAGAGGGAATGGACGGCGGATGAACTGAGGAATGTCATCCAAAGTGCCATGTTGTTTTTGGGGACTTGGTAGGGACGGCTCCCAAGAATCAAAACCGCGTTCCGTTGCAGTCTGCATGGTGATGGGGCATGTGGAGTGATTTTGCACAGGTGGGAAACCGCCCGGTTGGAGGGGATGCATCGGCGGGAAGCCTAGAGGCAGCGGGGTTGGTGGGCAGCGGGGGGGCGCTGGCACGTCACTTGCGAGAGACATCGGACCGTTCCCCGGGTTCTCCCGGCATCCGGGGGGCGGCAATGCAATCGACGAAGCAGTCAACCCCAACTTAAAAGACCATGAAAGCGACCAACATCATCACCGCGATCCTCGCGGCGGCGGCAATTCACACGGTGCATGGACAGACGTCCACGACGGAAAAGACGACCGAGATCCAGCGCAACGCGGATGGCTCGACGACGCGCACGGATACCACCACGACGACTTTCAACCCCGAAGCGCGGACGAAGGTGGTGACTTACTTCGATGCGTATAAAAGCAATCCCAACGGACTGCCGCCGGCATGGGCGGGGCAGGTGCGGGTGAAGGAAGTGCCGGCCGCGTGGCGCACGACGCGGATCGCGCCGGGAGTGGTGGTTCAGGAAAAAGAGCGCGCGTATCTGGTGGAGGCTCCGGCCGATCTGGTGGGAGTTTTGCCGGCGGCGGGCTCCGGTGTCAGGTATTATGTGGCGGGTAGCAATGTCGTGGCGGTGGATTCCAACTACCGGATCGTGGATTCGATCCAAGTTCCGACGGTGAAGTTCACGGCGGGAGCAGTTGCACCGGCGGCGACAACGACCACGACCACGGAAGTGGTGACCGAAGAACGCGTTGTTGTGCCGAAGCGGGAGAAAGATGAAGACGACGATGACGACGACGATTGATGAGTTTCGTCTCCATGCAGCCTAAGGGCGCGGGAAACAACCCCAAGCAAGAGGCGCGGAACCGTGGGGTTTCGGACCTCG
>CAXTTX010000542.1:0-3567 GCA_964247045.1 uncultured Verrucomicrobiales bacterium
CCTGGACCGTCGTGACGTAGAGCCACTGGGCATCCTTCACGAAGGGATGGAAGTAGTCCTTGATCCTGATGCCACCTGTGGCGGCGCCGGCATGAAGCGAACCCATTGCCGAGATGACAATGGCGAAGGCAGACACCCTGGCCGCGAGGGGTGAACGAAAGCGGCTGGAGCCTCGGGAAAGGATGGTGGACCGGGAGATCATCGCGCGATAAAATCCGTGGTCAGGCCGGAAAGTAAAGTTCTATCTGGGGTCCTTAGAGCCGCCCAGCCGCCGATAGAACGATTTCCCGGGTGGTTTCCCAATCAATGCATGCATCGGTGATGCTTTGTCCGCGGACCAGTTGATTCAACGGCTGGGGGAACTTCTGGGCCCCGGCGACCAGATGGCTTTCTAACATCGCGCCGATGATCGAGGTGTCACCGGCGGCGCGCTGGCGGACGATTTCCTCGAAGACACCGGGCATCAGGTTGTGGTCCTTGCGGCAGTTGCCGTGGCTGGCATCGATCATGATGACGGGAGCGAGGCCGGCTTTTTCAAGGGCCGTGCGGGTGGCGGCGACGCTTGCCGCGTCGTGGTTCGGGCCGGATTCGCCGCCGCGGAGGATGATGTGGCAATCGGGATTGCCGGTGGTGGTGACAGCGGAGGCGCGTCCATCCATGCCGACGCCGAGGAAAGTCTGCGGATGGGTGGCGGCCTTGATGGCGTTGATGGCGGGTTCCAGATTGCCCAGCGTGCCGTTCTTGAAACCGAGCGGCATGGAAAGGCCGCTGGCCATCTGGCGGTGGGTTTGGGATTCGGTGGTGCGCGCACCGATGGCGGACCAGCAGATGAGATCGGCGATGTATTGCGGGGTGATGGGATCGAGCAATTCGGTGGCGGTGGGGATGCCGAGCTTGAGCACGTCGAGCAGGAAGGCGCGGGCGATTTCGAGGCCTTCCCCGATGCGGTTGCTGCCATCCAGGCGCGGATCCATGATAAGGCCTTTCCAACCAACGGTGGTGCGCGGTTTTTCGAAATAGACGCGCATGACGAGAAGCATCTTGTCCTTCACCTGGTCCGCGAGGGTGGCGAAACGCTCCGCATATTCCAGTCCCGCGGCGGTGTCATGGATCGAGCAGGGCCCGGCGATGACGAGCATGCGTGCATCCTCGCCGAAGATGATGTCGCGAATTTCACCGCGCGAGCGGCTGACGAAGTCCGCCACGGCTTCCGGGGCGGGGATGCGGCTGAGGAACTCCTGCGGCGCGGGCAGCGGGACATTGGAGCTGACGTGGATGTCTCTGACGGGTTGCATGGATGGAAAATGTGAGGGCCGGGCGACGGTTAGGCCGCGGGATCGGGCCCCGGAAGAGGTTCGGGATCCTGGTGCCAGGGCAGGCCCGCTTCCGAGCTGCGCTGGAGATCGGCGATGACCTGCGCGCCGAGGAGCAGGATGAGCGCAACGGCCTCCATGATCAAGAGGACGATGACAATGGTGGCCATGGAACCATAGATCACGTTCACCATCGAGATTTTCGCGTAATAGGCGACGAGGACGTGGCGGACGCATTCCCAAAGAATCGTCGCGGTGAGTCCGCCGGCGAGTGCCTTGCGGAACGAGATCTTCGCGACGGGCATGATCTTGTAGAAGAGCGAAAAGAGCAGCACGAGGCCGAGCACGCCGGTGAGATAGACGATCTGATGGACATGGCGGTCCACGAAGGCATCCACGCCGAGAAAGCCGGAGCCCTTCGCGTCGATGATGGCGTTCAGGGTGGTGATGCCGATGAGCCCCGCGGAGACGATGACGATGAAAAGATAGGGGATCAGGGCGGAGACCCAGAACTTCCGTTTCAGGTTCGGAAGGGGGTTGTGGAAGATAATGGCCATTGCATCCTCGATGACGCGAAAGGCGAAAGAGCTGAAGACCAGGAGGGAAAGAAAGCCCACCCAACCGATGACATCACGGGTCCGCAGGAAACCGTGGAGCACCTCGCTGAGGATCGGAACAAAGCCCGGGGCGATGAGCGAGATCTCCAGCAGGATGGATTTCACCACCGACTCCGGATCGGCCGAGAAGTGTGAGGCCACCACCACGAGCACCGCCGAAAGGGGAATCAGCGAGAGCAGCATGTTATTGGCGACAGCCGCGGTCAGCAGGAGGCCATGGTTGCGGAGAAAGAAGTCGCGCAGCACGCGGCTGGCGAACCGAACGAGTTTCGGCAGTTTCTTTTCCATCGGGCGCCAACTTGCACTCTGGCGGGTGGTGCGTGCAAATGGAAATGGAAGGGAGACCCGTTATCGCAACACGGGGACCGGGCCAGCCGGCGAAATCAGAAGTGAAGCGAGCGGTTCACCAGGACGAGGAACTCGGCCCGTTCCGCGGGCAGGGTGGCGGAGTCGAGCTCGCGGGCGAGGCCGGAGACGATTTCCGCGTCGATGATCCCGGCCTGCTCCCCGGCAAGCCACTGGGCGTAAGTGCAGACCAGCGCGGCGAAGCGGGCGTCATCGGAGGGTTCCGTCTCCCGGTCGTGGGCCAGTTGGATCGAGGGGGCCTTTTCGCCGTGGGTGGTCCACTCCAACGAGCCGAACTGGGTCTGCGGGCCGGAGGGCTCGATTTCGATGGCGAACATGGTGGAGGCACCGGCAGGAAGGAGGTCGGGAATTTTCCGTCCAGCCTCGCCTTGGGGGCCGGTGTAGCCGAGCAAGCGGTAGCGCGCGACCTTGGCGGGATCCGGCACGTAACTGAGCGTGACGGGTGTGTCCTGGACCGCGTTTCCACGGACGGAGACGAGGAGCAAGGAGGCGGAGGGCTTCCACGGGCAAGCGATCATTTCGGTGGAAAGGGTGGCGACGACCGGTGCGAGGCCGGCCGGGCGCTTGTCCGGATGCCAATTCGTGGCCGCTCCGCGGGCGATGGCGGTGGTGCCGTTCAGGCGGAACGTGAAATAGTTGAGCAGTTCCTCCACTTGGACGAGATCGCGCGAGGGCAGGCGCTGATCTTCACGGATCGGCTTGGTGATTGCCTCGAGGTTGGTCTTCTCGTTGCGGATGGGCAGATCGAGACGTGAAACGCGGGAAGGGGCCAGCGGTCCTCGGTTCGGCGCGACATAGTCGGGCGGCGGCGGTGGTGCCGGAGGAGGAACGGATTGCTTCGCCGGTTCGGCCGGGTGGGCGGGAGCTTGGTGCGCCGTTGAGGAAGTTTTCGCGGCCGGCCGGTCATCCGGCATGCGGGTGAGAATGAAGGTGGCGATGGCGAGCACGGCAGCCGCCGCCGCGGGGATCAGCCACCCTTGGAATTTCGAAAGCCATGGGAGGGCAGGCGCGTTGCCGAGCTTGAGGTCTGCCTCGCGGGCAAGACGCAGGATCTCTTCCTTCTGTCCGGTATGGAGCACCCCGGCAGGGAGTGTTAGATCTGCCGCCAGGCTGCTGATGGTTGCCTGGATTTCCGTGAGTTCCGCCCGCAGGATGGGATCCTCCGCGACGGCGAGTTCCACCTCGGCGGCTTCGGCCGCGCCAAGCTCGCCGGCGGCATAGGCCGTGAGTCGTGGATCTTCGGGATGGATTGGCATGGGTTGGCGGGTGTG
>CAXTTX010000543.1:0-3548 GCA_964247045.1 uncultured Verrucomicrobiales bacterium
TGCAACTGGTTGCCGCCGCATAACTTCCATTCAAGTTAGTCAGGAGTGCGGCGTTTACGCCGTCTGCCGGACGAGTGTTTGCTTGATGATCGTCTCCACGACTTCCCGCGCATGCCAAGCGTTCGTAGCTCCGCCTTTCAGGCGGTAGGCCAAAGCATGGGGACTCCTTGCCAGTGAGGCGAAAATATCACCACCCTTCCTCTTCCCCCACGACCCCATCCCCCTTACTTCCCCTCCACCTTCATCAGCTGCTCATAAACCAACCGGTAAGGCTCCGCCGACACCCCCAGGTCCCCTCGAAACGGCCGGTCCAGCGCCAGGATCATGAAGATCACCAGCCCCATGAAAATCGCGAGCAGCGCCACCAGCAGTCCATGCAGCCGGACGTCGTCCACCTTGAAAAAGAACGTGGACGCCAGGCTGATGAATGCACCCGCCACGACCACGCCCCACATCACGCCCGGCAAGCCGGTTCGCACCGCATCCAGGCGTTGGCGCCGCGCCTGGATCATCACATTATAGGCACGCAGGCACTCGGCGTGCAGCAGCTTCTGGCCTTCCGTGGCCGGCTCGAAACGCGCGAGCAGTGTTTGGAATCGATCCATGGACTTCACGCCTCCCTGCGGGATCGCGCCCCCCTGCTGCAAAGGCCACGCCACCCGGATCACCTGGTCCGTGTATTCGCGGAGTTCCCATTGCAAATCCGCGCGGGCCGGGTCCGGATACGTGCTTACGTCGCGATAGAGCGCCGCGAGCGCGGTGGCTTCCGCCGAAACCACCCCCGAGACTTGGCCGTAGGTCTCCCACACCCCCACCGCGATCAGGGCAACGGCGAGGCCGTAAAAAACCATGACGCTCTGCAGCATGGCCCCGCTGAAATCTGATTCATCCCGCCTGATCCGCAGCCGCGGCAGGATGAAACGGCGGACCAGCAGCACGCCGGCCACCCCGTAGAACACGAGCAGGCCGATGATTGCCGGGCCACTGACGGCCAAGGGAAGGTCGAATACAAATTCCAGCATGGTCTGTCGAAGGATTACGGATCAAAACCTGATGTTCAGGCTCGTGTAGATCCCCGCCTGGGCGATGTCATACTTGAACCCGCCATCGCTGTAGTCCGTGTGGAGATAGCGGTAGCCCAGTTCGGCCGAAACCTTTTCGGTAAATTGATACCCGGCCGTGGCCTGCAATGTCCATGCGAGATCCGAGCCGACGCCGAAGCCACCGATGTCACTCTTCCCGGCGAGGAAGAACCGGTCGGTGATGTTCCACTGCGCGCGCATGCCGACAATGGGATCCAGCCAATCCTGGTCGGCGGACTTCTGGACGGGGAGCCGCTCCGCGAGTTGATGGTTGATCGCCGCCGCGAGCCTGTCCTCCGCCTTGTCCACCCGGGCCCGGGCGGTGGCAACCTCATCCTGTGCGGCTTCACCTACGGAATCCCGCAGCTTGGCCACTTCCAATTGCGCCGTGGAGCGGGCGAGTTCCAGCCGCCGTTCCTTCAGGGCACGGGAAATCCTGTTGGAAACGATGTCACGGATATCCAGCCCGCCGTCTCGCCGGATCTCGAGGAGTTGTTTGACGAGATCGCGTTTGATGCGCCCATCGGCTTCCCCTTCGATGGCCGCGGCAATGCGGCCCTCGATCGCCGCCCGCCTGGCCGCTCCGGCTTCCTTGAAAGCCTCGATCTTCTCCTGGACGATCCCCGCCGCGCGGTTGCCGATTCCTTCAACGATGCGTGCCCCCGCATTCGCACTCGCGGCTTGGATTCCGGGAAGATCCAGCGTGCCCTCAAAACCCATGTCCAAGCGGTTGTAGCGCATGCCCCCGTAGACATAGACGAAGACGCATGGTGTTTCGTAAACTCGGTAAGCCACGGAAAGCTCGCCCATGAACTGCTTCATTTCCACGCCCACCTGCTCGTAGAGCGGCCCGGGGGAGGGGCCGGAGGCTCCCAGATCCACGTAAAAGCCATCGGCAAGAATTCCCCACGGCCCCTTGCGCGCTTCGAATTGGAGCGCCGCGACCATGTCGATGTCATCAATGATGCTGACGAACTCCACATCGACGTCGGCCACCAGTCCACCCACTCCGGTCGTCCCCTCCAGACCCGTCATCCACCCGTAGAGGCTCGCGCGGAATTCCCAGCCGCCGGGTTCTTCTTTCGGTATTTCCACGGGCGCGTCCACCAGTGTTCCGGACTCGGCGATCATGGTTAGTGCAAGACAACAGGTAAAAGATGAGAGAATGTTTTTCATGGCTGGCAAGGTAAGGTTTTGGGCAATGGTGGTGTTAGTCTTCCGGGATCTCCCAGTCTCCCTCAGGATTGTACGCGCTAACAGCATCCGCGGTTTTTCCCGTCTCCGGGCCGAGGTCGCGTTGATAGACGTCGCCATAGTGATTGACCAGGAAAGTCATAACACCCGTCTTGCCGTATTCGGTAGGCCACGCGATCAAAGCAAAGCCGCCGATGAGGTGGCCATTGATCACGTAATCATATTCTCCACCGGGAGCTGCGGCACCTTGTGACGTGAGGATTTTGTAATGATAACCGGAATGGATGGATTCCGGATCCTTGATTTCCGGACCCGCCAGGCTGGGTTCTTCATCCTCGGATTCGTCCCCGCTCCAATAAAGGCCGTCGTGCGTACCCGGCGAACTCACAAATTTCCGCGCGAACTGCCGGAGAGACGTGCCGTCCCGCGGCTTGGCCGCGTAGGCCCTTTGGGCTTCGACGTAGGCACGCGCCGCAGCGATTGCAGTGAGCTCGTTCTCGCCGACCCGGCGATTGACGACCTCCTGGATTCCATTGGCCGTATCGAAATGCCAACCCTTCTCAGTCTTCACGATGGCGACAGGGAAAGGCCAGGCCTCCGCGCCGATGACCATGGTCACGGAGTTCTCATCATTGAAATGGAAACGCCTGCGCTCGACGGCCATCGCCGCGACCTTGCCCCGCAACTCTCTGTCGCGTTCGGGCTCCGCCGTGCCGATGAGATCCTTGTATTCATCGCCGAAAATTTCCAACAGCGCCGGGGTTTCTCCTTTCTTGGCGGCATCGATGAATGCGTCCGAAGCTTCGATGGGCGTCTCGAAATTCTTCGGCGGGATAGGCGCGGTATCTTGAGCCGGACAAACGGCCACCAGACAAAAGGTGGCAAAGACCGCGGTGAGAAATGAAGGTTTCATGGAAATGATTCGTTGGATTGGATGATGGGTTCAACGCCCCCGCGCGCGTTCGCGGCCACCACCGCCGCCACTACCACCCCCGCGGCTGGCTCCAGCCCGGCTCTGTTCGCCACGGGCGCTGTAGTTCTGGGCACGTGCCCCGGATGAGGCGCCACCAAAGGCCCCGCTGGAAGAACGCTCCAGCTGACGGCCAAACTGCTGGGAAGAAGCCGCGGACGGACGACTGCCCGAAGCCGCTGCCGGTCGCGTGGCAGCTCCCGCATTGCCCCCGGCTGCCTTGGGAGTCTGTGTAGGTGTCTTCCATCCTTGAGCCTCCTTGGGCACCGTGGAGGGTTGCCGCTGCGGCGTGGCTGTCTGGC
>CAXTTX010000544.1:0-3020 GCA_964247045.1 uncultured Verrucomicrobiales bacterium
CCACCCTCAGCGTCACCGCCGGCGGTTCCTTCACCGGGAAATGGAGGGTCTTGCAAAGAATGCCGGCGAGGAGGGCGTAGATGGTGGGCTGGCGAAGGACTTTCGTGAGCGCCGCGCGGTGGGCGCCGGGGCTGTCGCCGTGAGATTGGGCGAGGAAGAGGCCGATGGTGTAGGTGGCCACGTTCATCGTGGCCAGGACGTAGATCTGGATAGCCGCGGCCTTGGGGCCGAAGGCGAGCGTGACCAGCGGCAGGCCATAGTTGCCGCAGTTGTAGAACATGGTGGAGAGCGAGAGCGATTGCCGCTGACGGACTGGCATCTTGAAGGCCCAAGCAGCGAGCCAACTGCCGAGAAACATCAGCCCGATGGTGCCGAGGGTGAAAGCGACGATGCGGAAGGCCTCACCGCCGGCCAGTTCCGTGCCCACGACGTGGGTGAAGATGAAGGCCGGAACCATCAGATAGATATTCAGCTTCACCAGGGTCTCCAGGTGCAGGCGGAATTTCCGGTCCAGCAGCCAGCCTGCGCCGACGATCAGGAAGATCGGCGCGCAGACGTTGAGGAAGAGCTGGAAGAACACGGCGGTGACCGATCAACGACAGGCCGGCGCGGGATGTCAATGCGGCGGTGGCCTCAGACGCGCAGGAACCACTTCTTGCGATAGAAGAAGTAGAGCACGAGCCACTCGACGAGGATGGCGCCGCAGAGGATGACGATTTCCGCGCCGTCACCGGCGAGCCAGGAAACGCGGCCGAAGAGGAATTCAGAAACTTCCGGGAAGGACACGAAGCGCTGTCCGAGATAGATGGCGATGGAATTCATGCCGATGACGCGGAGAGGAAAACTCCATTTCTGGAATCGGGCGACATCGATGACGGCGTAGAAGGAGGCAAAGAGGAGGGAGGCTATGCCGATCGCGAAGAGATCGAAGGTGGAGGTCCAAAGGGCCTTGATGGGAGGATAGCCCGCTTTCCAGCAGACGATGGCTGCGATGACCGAGATGGTTCCGCAAGTGGCGAGGCCAGCGGCGAATTTCCAAGGTCGGGAAGAGAGTCGTTTCAAGCCCTCGCCCGCCAAGGCACCGGCCAAGGTGATGGGAACGGCGAAAAGAATGGAAAGGAGACCCTCCGGATCGAAGGTCACCCCGTGCAGGCGACCGGGCAGGAAGGAACGGTCGAACCAGGCATTGATGGCACCCGTTTCCGTCAGGATGCCGGCGCCATGTCCAGGGACCGGAACCAGCAGGTGGAAGATGGCGACGGCGACGAGCCAGCCCAGCAACATGCCAAGGCGGACCTTCCAGTTCCTGACGACGAGGTAAAGGGAAGCCGCGATTCCCCAGGCGATGCCGATGTGGCCGAGGACGCTGGCGAAGCGGGGCAAGTCGGGTTTCGTGGAGAATACCCCGTTGTAGACCATGCCGAGAAATACCAGAAGCAGCACGCGGAGGGCGATTTTTCCCCAGAGCCTGCCCTTGGAATCACCGCGATCGACCCTCGCATCCAACGAGAGCGGCAGGGAGACGCCTGATAGAAACATGAACAGCGGGAAGATCAGGTCATAGACATGGAGACCCGCCCAAGGGACGTGTTCGAATTGTTCCGCGAGGGCTTCCGTGAAGGGCGTCTGCCAATGATGGGCGAGCGCGCGGATGAGATCCTCGAGCCCGACGATGCAGAGCATGTCCAGGCCACGCAAGGCATCGAGCGAAAGCAGTCGCGTCGGTGGAGGGGATTCAGACATGCTCACGCAGCAGGATTACCATCAATTGCCGGGAGCGGGAAGGGCCTTGATTTCCTCCGGCTTGCAGAACTCGTCGATGTTCTTGCGTTTCCCGGCCCAGGCGATGCCACGGAGGAGGATGGCGCGGTAGTTGGGGCGCTCGAAGGTGGAGTACAGGTGACCGGGAATGCAGACGAAGGCGCGGTATTTGTCCTTCTCATAGGTCCACATCTGGGCCTGGACTTTCGGCGTGCCGTCGCCGGTATCCGACTCGGCGAGCACGCGGACATCGGTAGACATGTCGAGGTTGTAGTAGATCTCATCATCCATCTTGAAGTCGGCGGCACCGAGGGTGATGAGATGGGCTCCGCCGGGTTTGTCCCTTTCAGAAAAGTGGAGTTCCATGGGGCCTTCGCGCCACTTGGTCTTCCCTTGGACCCACGCGCCGCCGATGACGGACTTCCACCAGACAGGATCGTTGCTGACTGCCGCGGTGTGGATGACAACGATGCCGCCGCCGCGGGCGGTGAACTTCGCGAGGTTTTCCTTTTGCTCCGGAGTCGCGTTGCCGCCGTCCTGGGCATACATCACGAGGACATCGGTCCTGGCGAAATCATTTTCATTCGGCCAGTCCTTGGCGCCGTCCGCCTTCATGCCCCGTTCAGTGAGGATTTTTTTCCAATCATTGAGAAAACGTTCATGCTCGTGGGCATTGGGGCCGTGGGTTTTGTTCCCGCCGCGGATGAAAACGCGAAGGGCAGGTTCGGCTGAAGCGACCAGGGAGGAGACGGCGAGAAGGGCGAGGACGAGATGGATTCTCATGGGTACGGAAGAACGATGGAGCAAAGCCCCCTGGCCGCGCGAGCGGGAATTTTCCTGGCGAGGACACGAGAGCATATTCAAAACCGTAGCCAAGGCGAGCGTTACCCCCCTGCCACAACCTACCAAAACACGCTGTATTTTCCGGCTTCCAGCCTTCCCATGCGGATCATAGCCTGCCGTCATGAAATCCCGCTTCCCGTGGTGGCCCGCCTTTCTCCCGCTGGCCATGCTGCCCTTCATCGCCACTGGCGCGGAGGAAAAAGACAGCGAGGGATTCGTCCCGATTTTCGATGGCACCCTGAAGGACTGGGATGGTGACCCGGTCTACTGGAAGGTCGAGGACGGCGTGCTCGTCGGAGAAGTCAAGCCGGAGACCCTGCTGAAGCGGAACTCGTTTATCATCTGGCGGGGTGGCGCACCCGGCGATTTCGAACTCAAGCTGGAATACCGCGTCTCCGCGGAAGGCAACAGCGGGA
>CAXTTX010000544.1:3030-3546 GCA_964247045.1 uncultured Verrucomicrobiales bacterium
CTACCGCAGCAGCGAGGTGACGGATTTGAAATGGGCCCTGCAGGGCTATCAGGATGACATCGATGGCAAGAACCAGTGGAGCGGGCAAAACTATGAGGAGCGGGGACGCACCTTCCTGGCCTACCGCGGCCAGAGCGTAGTGCTGCCGGCGGGTGGTCCGCCGCGGATCGAACATGAACTGGGTGATCGCGCGGAGCTCCAGAAACGGGTGAAGAAAGAGGACTGGAACCAGGTTCACATCGTCGCGAAGGAAAACCTGCTGCGGCATTTCACCAACGGAATCCTGATGTCCGAGGTAAGGGATGATGATCCGGAAAAGAGGAAGGGAAGCGGCCTGTTAGGTGTGCAGGTCCACGTGGGGCCGCCCATGAAAATCGAATTCCGCAAGATTCGGCTGAAGGCTCTGAAGTAAGGGCAGAAAAAAGCCGGGCGAGTGACTGGCACCCGCCCGACAACTCTGACGAGTTATTTGCCTTATTTGCCTAGGGCCTCGTCCACTTTTTCCCCGGCCTTTTC
>CAXTTX010000545.1:0-3529 GCA_964247045.1 uncultured Verrucomicrobiales bacterium
CCTCGATGTCCGCCAGGCGCTCCTCCACCGTCGGCGTCGGGGCGGCTGCGGCAGGAGCCTCCGCGGCAGGCGCGGCGGGTTCCTGGGCATACAGGGAAATTCCGCTGGGAACGGATGTGAAGGCCATCACGGCCGCCGCGAGGGCGCACAATTTCGTTAGATTTCGTCGGATCATGATTGTGGTCAGGGTTGGTCGGATTGGTTGGTGCTCCATCCCGATGATTCCTAATCCCGGGGCGCGCGATTTCCGGGATAAGCAACCCCCGTGCCAAAGTGCCCGATCCACCCCCTTCCCCATCGACGAGGCACCTACAGCGCCAACGAAATACGTAAAAATTCCACGCTTCTGGCTTGCCATCCCCCAAGGCCCTCCCTATCCCACCCATATGCGGAGCACGTCTCCGTGCCAATTACTGCTGGACAATTCCTTCGGAAAGGTTAACTATCGGCCTCAACGGAGAGTTTACCGGTGCTATGCGGCACGCGGAACGCGATTCCGATTCGCTCCTGTCTGTTCCTTCAACCGGGTTCAGCCAAGGACGCAAGCAGCAACCGAAAACCAACCATACTACGATGCAAAACTACTGCAAAACCATTGGCGCCTTGGCCGCTGCCTCCGCCCTTGTGGCCGGCAACGCTCAGGCGGAAGTCGAATACGAACTGCACACCGGTTATTCCAGCGAGTACATCTTCCGCGGCCTCGACCTCGGTGATCATCTCACGGAAGTCGGCGTGGATGCCGCTTACGAGTGGAACGGCCTGAGTGTCAGTGGCGGCGTCTGGGCCACCGCTTTCGACCAAAAGCCGACTGCTGACGATATCGACAGCGAAGTCGACTTCTACGGCGAAATCTCCAAGGACCTCGGTCCGGTGACCGCTGCAGTGGGCTACATCTACTACTGGAACCTCGGCAGCACCTCCGGTGGCACCGACGACCAGGAAGTTTACTTCTCCCTCTCGCACGACTTCGGCTTCCTCAGCGCCTACGTCACCTACTTCTGGGACGTGGTCGAAAACGACGGCGGCAACAACGGCTACACCGAGCTCGGCGTCAGCAAGAGCTGGGAGCTCAACCAGTGCCTCACCCTCAACGTCGGCAGCAACGTCGGCTATCTCGTCGAAGCCGGCAAGGCTACCGCAGTGACCACCAAGGTCTCCCTCGACTGGGGCTTTGCCGAGCGCGCCAAGCTCTCCCCCTTCGCCGCGGTTTCCATCGCGCTGAACGAGGAGAACCGTTCCGCCTGGGCTGAAACCAGCAACGAGTTCACCGCCGGTTCGATGCTGAGCGTCAGCTTCTAATTTGGACCGGTCGAAAGACCATCCATCCTAACAATCAACGAAAGGGCGGTTGCTTCGGCAGCCGCCCTTTTCTTTTGCCCTCGTCCCGCCACCGGCACCCTTCCTTTCGCGACCCGTTGGCCCTCTGGAACTTCATTTTCCTTGAAAAGCGGTTCCCCTGCGGAAAAATTCCAACTTTTTGTCACCCGAAGAGGTTGAAATCACGCTTGGAAAGGTAACGCATACAGAAAACCTTCATCACCATGTTCCTGGGCCTCGACTCCTCCACGCAATCCCTCACCGCCGTCATCATCGATCCCGCCGCCGGCCGGATCACTTGCCAGCTTTCCGTCAACTTCGGGGCCGAACTCCCGCAATACCAATCCCCCAGCGGCTTCATCCCCGGCGGCAAGGACGGCGAGGTCCACGCCAATCCCCTGATGTGGCTCGATGCCCTCGACCTTCTCTTCTCGAAACTCGCCGCCACCACCGATCTCTCCCGGATCCGCTGCATCGCCGGTTCCGGCCAACAGCACGGCTCCGTCTATCTGGACGCCTCGTTTGACGGGCGCCTTGCCGCCCTCGATCCAGCCGCCGCTCTATCAGCCCAGCTTTCCCCCGCCCTCACCCGCGCCACCGCCCCCATCTGGATGGACACCTCCACCGGTGCCGAGTGTGCGGAAATCACCGCCGCCGTCGGCGGTTCCGCTAATGTCTGCGCGAAGAGCGGCTCCATCGCCATCGAGCGCTTCACCGGCCCCCAGATCCGCCGCTTCTCCAAGACCCAACCGGAAGCCTACGAAGCCACCGCCCGCATCCACTTGGTCAGCTCCTTCATCGCTTCAGTGCTCGCTGGCAAATCCGTCCCCATCGACTTCGGTGACGGCGCGGGCATGAACCTCCTCAATCTCACCTCCCTGCAATGGGATCCGGCCCTCCTCGAGGCCATCGCCCCGGGCCTCGCCTCCAAGCTGCTCGCGCCCCACCCCACCACTACCATCCAAGGAAAAGCCTCCTCTTATTTCGTCACCAAATACGGCCTCGCCGCGGATTGTGACGTAGCCCTCTTCACCGGTGACAATCCCGCTTCCCTCGTCGGCATGGGAGCCACTGCTCCGGGCAACATCGTCATCTCCCTCGGCACAAGTGACACTTTTTTCGCCGCCATGCCCGGACCGAAGACCGATCCCAATGGCTTCGGCCACGTCTTTGGCAATCCCGCCGGCGGCTTCATGTCCCTGATCTGCTTCCGCAATGGCTCCCTCGCCCGCGAGGCCCTCCGCGACAAGCTCGGTCTGGATTGGAGCGCCTTTGACCGCACCGCTTTGGACGCGACCGCAGACTCCGCGGGCAAAAACCTCATGCTTCCCTTCTACGGCCCGGAAATCACCCCGCGCCACGACTTCACCGCTCCCGTTCTCAAGGGCTCCACGGACTTCGAGTCCGGTGAAAACCCCGGCCTGCAAGTGCGTGCCCTTCTGGAAGGCCAGTTCCTCAACATGCGCCTCCACTCCGAGTGGATGGGTGTGAAAGCCGAGCGCATCCGCCTCACAGGCGGTGCTTCCAAGAACGACGGCATTGCCCAACTCGTCGCCAACATCTTCCAGGCTCCCGTCGAGCGCCTGGATGTCTCCAACTCCGCCGCCCTCGGTGCCGCCCTCGTCGCCGCCGCCGCGGAAGGCCACGACCTGCCCGCCCTTCAACAAGTCTTCTGCAAGGAAGCTCCCGGTGCTACCCTCCAACCGGACACCGGAAAGGCGGCGGTCTATCAGGCGGCCTCCGCGGGCTTCAAAGCCCTGCTGGACGCCAGCCGCTGAATCGGCCGGAACGGCAAGTGTCGGCTTGGCGTTCACGGATTGTCTGATAGCCTCGGGACCAAAGGCATGCCACGGGTTCTAACCATCCTGCTGTTTCCCTACTTCCTGCCACTCGTGGTGGCACTCGTTGCCCT
This sequence comes from uncultured Verrucomicrobiales bacterium, assembly GCA_964247045.1. Lineage (GTDB taxonomy): Bacteria > Verrucomicrobiota > Verrucomicrobiia > Verrucomicrobiales > Akkermansiaceae > Luteolibacter. The sequence goes on from CAXTTX010000545.1 coordinate 3,230, forward strand.
GTTCATATGGATGCTCTCCCAGTCGAGTGCATCGGATGCCGGGCCACCGGGCTCCGACCTCTTGGATGCCCTCCGGTTCTCCGGGATCTACCTGATCACAAGTGCAGCGATCCAGATGATCCTTGGCATTCCCCTCTGTCTGGGTTTCGCGGGAATCCGTTCCCGCGTCTCGAGAGCCGTCTATACATCGGCAGTTGCCTTCGTTCCGGTGGCGATCCTCCTTACCTACGTTCTCTCGGCCAAAACTTTCCGTGGGACTTTGGACGCGTGGGCCTCCCTGACATTCGCAGCCGTGGCTTT
>CAXTTX010000546.1:0-2907 GCA_964247045.1 uncultured Verrucomicrobiales bacterium
CCATGGAAGACGAGGATGATGGGGGAGACCGAAGTCCGCGCTCCAATGGAATACGGCTGCTAGGGAAAGATTTAAAAAATTTCGTGAATCTTTGAACGTTTGGTTTGGTTGAAGGTCTTACCCCTATGAAAGCAACGAGCAATCGACGCTTTCATGTAAGGGTGTAACAGCACTGTTGTCAGCCAACCATGGGTGTGGGTGGCGCAACAATTTCGGCCGCCGGGGAAGGGACTCCCCGGCGGCCATTTTTTTGCCGAAAGGGTTAGTTGCGCTGAGGCGAAATGAAATGTTAGGTCCGGGCTGTGGAAAGACGTTCACTGACTTACCGCCAGTGGATTTCGCTGGGCATCGCTTCGGCGCTGCTGGCGGTGTTTGGTTTGGTGCTGGTGGGGCTGGGGGCGTTCTTCCTGTTTTATGTGGATTCCGGAAGGACGACGGGTGTGCCGGGACTGGTGCTGGGGTTGGTGTGCCTGGCGATCTATCTGGCGGCGTGGGTGGCGCTGGTGATTTCGATCCACCACTTGTGGAGTTTCCGGGCGGAGGATCCGCGGGGATTCCGGATCGCGCGGTTCTGGCTGGTGGTGATCCTGGGGATCGGGGTTTCAGGCTTGTCGTGGGGGTGGCTGGACCATGAGCGGGAGATGGCGGTGTTCCGCGGGGATCTGGTGCGCTACCGGCAGTTTTCCCGATTCGTGAACCGCGAGGCATTGAACGAGGATCTGTGGCATGCGGCGAGGTGGGGACATGTTCATCTGGTGAGGCACCTGATCGAACGGGGCGCGGATCCGAAAGCGAGGCTGGCGGGGAACGGGCCGACGATCCTGGAAGCGGCGCGGGAGAATTTGGGCGGGCGGCCGGAGGGGAACCGGGAGACGATCGAGTGCCTGAGGGGCGCGGGGGTGGTGGATTGAAGAAAGACGCAAGACGTAAGATTTGAAGACGCAAGAGGGGAGGGGGTGATCCTGTTAGTTCCAAGCGCCCAACGCGTGTCCCGCCTTGTAGACAAAGAACACGAGAATCGCGATGGCAATCACCGCTTTCACCGAGGCTGCCGTGAGGGTGGTGAATGGATCCGCGGGCAAGTCACCCAGTTTCCAATCTTCCGGATAGCCAATCGAGTCGGCGCCTGTCTGTCTGGCCATGCGGGCGAAGATCTCCTCCCTGCGACCGGCTGCCCAATCGGGCGCGATTTTCCGCCAATCTTGCTCTGTGGGAAGCTGCAAGTGATATCTTCCACAACCTTGGTCGATGCATTCCAAGCGGATGGTTTCCGGTTTTCCGTTTATCATTTCCTTGTATTCTCCAAGGGAGACCACCCAGCCTTGTCTCTTCATCCGGATACTTTCGCCGAATGAAGTCATGACTATCGCTCCGACGATGAGGAGTAATGGACCCGCGAGCAGCAGCCAAGGGTACATCACGCAGAGGATCATGCCCTCGAACATGAAGATGAGGAGAAAGAGCGCGTAGCTATTTGTTAGAAAGTGCTTTTTCCAATCGCGCTTCGGGAAGGGCGGGGGGCACGCGCCGGTCGCGTTCATGGTGGGTATTTAATCCTCTTGCGGTCCGCACGACGAGTTTATTTCCCGTGACGAGGGGTGGTGGGTTTCCGAATGCAGGAGCTGGAAAATGTCGGTCGGAGGGGTCCCCGGGAAGATCCGGCGCGGGCATGGAACATGGCCCGCCACCGCCGGACCGTTAGGGATAACGGTCCCTGCCTGAAGAGGGTTCCTTGAAGAGGGGGGGCTGTTCACTCGGCCTGGAGGGCCTTGATCCGGGTGGCGATTTCGGCGGCCTTGTCGGGCTGCTTGTTTTTTTCGTAGGCGGTCTGGAGGCCGGTGAGGACCTGCATGTCGTTAGGGAAGGAGACGAGGACGCGCTCGTAGATTTCCACGGCGTCGGCGGCCTTGTTTTCGGTGAGGTAGAATTCGCCGACGCGGATGCCCATGGGGGTGAGGATCATGGGCGGGGACATCATGGGGGATATGCGCTGGCGGTCCATGGCGGAGGCGAACCAGTTGTAGGCGGGGCCGCGTTGGTCGGGTGGTGCGAGCAGGGCGAGGCGGCCGCGGAGATCGCTGGCGAGAACCTCGATGCCGCGGAAGGCGCGGGTCCAGGAGGAGCGCTCGCCGAGGGCATTCGCGGCTGGCTGCGTTTCCACCATTTTCTCGCCATGGCGGGTGAAGGCGGCGATGACCTGCTGGGCCTCGCCGACCTTTCCCTCGTCTAACAAGCGGCGGGCTTCCAGGGCGAAGCGGAGGCCGTCGATCCACCAGTAGGCGAGCGAGGCGTCGCGGGTGTTCTTGATTTCATCGGGAGTGGGCAGGGAGTGCAGCGCCTCGTTGGCATTGCCGCGGAGGCCGCGGTGGAGGAGGACGCGGGCGGGCAGGGTCTTCGCATCCCAGAGGAGGAGGCGGGCACCGGGCGAGGCGGTGCGTTTCGGGGGAAGGGGCGTGGCGGCGACCTGGCGGGCGGCGGCGTAGGCGGTGTCGAAATCGCCCTTGGAGGCGAGGGCGACGACGCGGTAGCACTCTGCTTTCACCCACTCCGGGCAATCGGCGACGGATACCTTGTTGTCCTTCATCCAGCGCTCGTAGAAGGAGGCGGCGCGGCCGAAGGCGGTGGTGGCCTTCGCGTGTTCGCCGGAGCGCCATTCGTAGTGGCCGGCGACGTGGAAATAGGGCGGATACTCGGGTGCCATCTGGACCAGCTTGAGGGCGAGTGGCAGCGAGGGTTTCAGGTCCGGGGCCTCGGCGCGGATGGTGAGGAGCGCATTGAGCGGCACGGGGCTCTGCGGGTTTTTGGCGATCATGTCCTCGAGGCTTTTTTCCGCGGCTTCCTGATCCGGCGTGGCGGTGCCGAGCTCGTCATAGCCGCCGCGGCCGAAGAGGGCGGCCTTGAACATGT
>CAXTTX010000546.1:2917-3522 GCA_964247045.1 uncultured Verrucomicrobiales bacterium
GGGCGGCGAAGATGCCGGCCTGCATGTCGTTGGGGAACTGAGCGGCCACCTTGCGGAACGCGTTGGCGGCGACGGCGGGGCCTTCCTTGATGTATTTGATGAGGCCGTAGGAGAAGCCGAGTTCAAGCTCGGTGCCCTTGCGCTCGTCGACGAGTTTCAGGAAACGGTCGGTGGCGGCATTGCGGGCCGGGCCGGTTTCCGGAGAGGGGGTGAGGAGGGACATGACCATGCCCCAGTGGGCGAGCAGGCACTCCGGATCCTCGCGCATGGCGGCGGCGAAGTGGCGGCTGGCCTCGAATTCCCAACCGCCATGGAGGTGGTTGAGGCCTTGGTTGACGTGGGCCTGGGCCTTGTCGGTGGCGGCGGTGACGGCCATGCGGATGCCGCCGGGGAAGTCCATCATGGGTGGTTCGCCGAGGGCCTTCACGGCGGGCGGGATGGCGGCCTCGACTTCCGGGAGCTTTTCCGGGGGGAGGGGAAGATTTTCTTCTTCGGCGTCCGTTTCGGGGGTCTTCGCCGCTTTGGGGTCCTTGGCTTTTGGTTTTGCCGGGGGAGAGCCAGGGGCCGGGGTGGGCTTTTCCATTTCCGCAGGTTTCGCGGGGGGG
>CAXTTX010000547.1:0-3514 GCA_964247045.1 uncultured Verrucomicrobiales bacterium
TCCCTTGTTTCTCTCCGCGGCGCTGCCGCTGCGCATCTTTCCCCCGCTCTTCAATCGCTACTCCGGCGGCCAGTCATTCGGCACGCATGTGGACAACGCGATCCGGCAGGTGCCGGGGACGGGGCAGCGGATCCGCACGGACTTGTCCGCGACGTTGTTTTTCACGGGACCGGACGAGTATGACGGCGGCGAGCTGTGCATCGAGGACACCTACGGGGTGCAACGCATCAAGCTGGCGCCCGGGCATCTGGTGCTCTATCCGGCGACGAGCCTGCACCATGTCACCCCGGTGACGCGGGGCGCGCGGGTGTGTTCGTTTTTCTGGCTGCAAAGCATGATCCGCAGCGATGAACAGCGGACCTTGTTGTTCGATCTTGATCTGGCGATCCAGCGGATTTCCGGGGAGTTCGCGGGCCACAAGGCGGCGGAGGAGAGCGCGGTGCAACTCACGGGTGTTTATCACAACCTGCTGCGGCAGTGGGCTGAAATGTGATGCGCGCGGTGAGAAAGACGGTCTTCTGGATGCACCTGGCGGTCGGCCTGGGAGCGGGAGTGATCGTGTTGCTGATGTCCGTCACGGGTTTCCTGATGGCTTTCGAGCGGCAGATCCTGGAACGGGCGGACAGCGTCCGGGTCACGGCTCCGGCTGGCGCATCCGTCGCGGGAGTGGAAGAACACCTGGCGAAATTCCAAGGCTCCGACAAGGCACCTACGGCGATTCTCTTCGACCGTGATCCGGCGCAAGCGGTGATCTATCAGTTCGGCAAGGAGCGGATGGAATTCGCCAATCCCCATACCGGTGAATCCCTCGGTGAGGGCAACAAGTCCGTGCGCGGGTTTTTCCGTTTCGTCCTGGGCCTCCACCGCTGGCTCGGCCAAGAGGGAGCCGCCCAGCCGGCGGGGAAAGCGATCATCGGCACCGGCAACGTGCTGTTTCTTTTCCTGCTGGTTTCCGGTGTTTTCCTGTGGTTTCCCCGGCGCTGGACCCGCCCCGGCCTGAAGGCGGTGATACTCTTGCAGAAACGGCTGAAGGGCCGCGCGCGGGATTGGAACTGGCATAATGTTTTCGTGCGGCACGGTGATTTCCTGGCCCTGGGCCACGGCGATCGTTTACCGCCTGGCGGGAGAAGCACCACCGCCGGCGAATGAAAAGAAGAAGGGGCCTCCCGCGCGAGTCCCACTACCCGATCCGAAGGGACTCGACGCGGCGATGGAAACGGTGAAGGCGGCGAATCCCGGCTGGGAAACGATCCAACTGCAACTGCCCCATGGGAAGAGCGCGAGCTTCGCGGTGGCGGAATCGCATCGCGGCAGGCCGGATAAAAAACGACAGGTGACGGTGGATTTGGGAAGCGGCCAGATTTTGAAGAACGAGGGCATGGAGGCCATGAGCACCGGGCGCAAGGCACGGACGTGGATCCGCTGGATCCACACGGGCGAAGCGGGAGGGCTGCCGGGCCAGTCGGTCGCGGCGCTGGCGGCGGCATCGAGCGTGGTGCTGGTGTGGACGGGATTCGCGCTTTCGTGGAGACGCTTCAGGAACCGGAAACGAGTAACAGCGATGGCAGGCGCGTGATGGAAGCGAAGCAACATATGTTAGATGGGATTGGTTTCCTCAACGAGGGGAAGTGGGAAGAGGCGCTGGGGCATTTCGACCGGGCGATCGCCTTGCGGGAAGGGATGCGGTGGCGGGAGAGTGTAGAATGCGCGTGGCTGCTGGCGGCGGCGTGGATCAACCGGAGCGACGCGCTTCGCCTGTTAGGCCGGACGAAGGAAGGGATCGCGTCGCTGGACGAGGCGATCCAGGCGATGGCACATGTGCCGTTGGCCGAGAACGCGTTTTACGTGGACCGGCTGATCCTGGCCTGGATCAACCGGGGAACCGCCTGCGGCGAAGCGGGGCGGAATGAAGAGGCGCTGGAAGGATTCAAGAGGGCGGAAGAGACGCTGGAAGCGGCGGGTGGAACGGGCAACCGCGGGCGGAAGTTGCTGGCCTCGATGACGCGGACGAACCGGGCGCGGGTGCTGCTGGGGATGGAGCGGGTGATCGAGGGATGGGAAGAAGCGCTGGCCGGGCTGAACGGAGTGCGGGAACTGGAACCGGCGACGGATCTGGCGGAAATTTCAATCACCGCGCGAGGGGTATTGTGCCACGCGATGGCGCTGCTGCTGGATGAACCGCGCGGCGCGGAACTGCCGGGGGAATGGATTGCCACGGCGACGGACCTGGTGGAGGAGGCGCTGGCGCTGGTCCGTTCCTCGGGGAAACCGAGCGCCTGGCAGGCGAATCTGGTCCGCTACGGGGCAACGATTTACCGGGTTTGCCAGCCGCATTTCCTGGGGGAATTCGTGCGGGAATGGGGCATCCTGGCGTGGGAAGAGGATCTGAAGCGGGATTTGAGCTGGCAGCTCGCGATGGCGAAACGGGATCTGGCCGAAAGCCTGCTGGGGCGATCGCACGATACCGGAACGGCGGCACGCGCCGCCAAGATCCTGAGTTCCCTCCAAAAGGCCGAAGGCGAATTGCTCGGAACGGCCTGAAACGAACATTTTTCCTTGTTATTATTGAGAGCGGTTCTCATTTGATCCCTGCCTTGGCGCTTCCCATGTCCCCGTTCCTTTACGCCATCAACATCGGCACGCTGGCCGCCTGGCTCAGCGTGGCGGGGTTCGGAACGGTGGGGATCGTGGTGCCGATGGCAAGCGAGGCCCTGAAGGGCAAAACGGAAGAGGTGGATCCTTACAAGGACTTGGAATCCACGGTGCTGATGGATGATTTCACGACCGGGGAACTGCCGCCATCGCAAGAGACGGACAGCGGAAGCACGGGTGAGGCGAACGAGGCGGATGTCCCCCTGCTGGCGGAAGAAACCTTGCCGACGCCGCCGGAAATGCCGGACGTGGCGGAGGTGACGCCGCTGCCGGAGATTCCGGATATGCCGGAGCCGACTTCGTCATCGGTTGAAAGCACCGCGCCGAAGCCGACGCCGCCACGGCCGGTGGCGAAGACGAATTCCAAGAATCCCACGCGGTCCGCGATGCCAACGAGTCCGACGGGAGGATCTAACCAAGGAAAAGCCGAGGCGAAGGGGACCGCCGGCAACGGCGGCCAGAACGGCGGGGCCGGGATGTCCGACGCGAAGCGGCTGGCGGGAGGAAGGATGCCCGCGCCGGCGTATCCCGCTGAAGCGCGGGTGAAGGGGCAGACGGGCACGGTGGTGATCGAATTCGTGGTGGGTGACGATGGGAACGTGGTTTCCGCCTATGCCAAGCAGGCTTGTCCGTGGCCGGTGCTCAACGAGCGGGCGGTGAGCGCGGTGCGCCGCTGGAAGTTTCCACCCGGCAAGTTGACCAAGTATGTCCGGCCGATCGTTTTCAAACTGAACTGACTTTCTTCAACCGTGCTCGCAAACATCATCGTCGACAAATTCATCCACGGGGGCTGGGTCATGTGGCCGATCCTCGCGACCTTCCTGCTTTCCTTCGCGGTGATCCTGGACCGCACGGTGTGGTG
>CAXTTX010000548.1:0-3503 GCA_964247045.1 uncultured Verrucomicrobiales bacterium
GGATCGGGAAGGATGGCGAGGGTGGTAATGGGGCGCGACTGCAGCAGCCAGAGCTTCCCGGCCCCGTCGATCGCCCACTCTATGTCCTGGGGTCCGGCGCTGGCGGCTTCACAACGGCGCGCGAGGTCAGCCACGGCAAGCGCCTCTTCATCGGTTAGAACGGGTTCTTCCGGGCGGGCGGAGATCTGCTGATCGCGGCCGATGCGCCAGTTTTCTCCATCCACCTCGCCAGAGACGAGTTTTTCGCCGGTTCCCGGGACGGCGGAAATGACGACGACGCCGCGTTGACCGGAAACGGGATCCGCACTGAAGGCCACACCGGCGCAGCGGGGTGCGATCATGCGCTGCACGAGCACGGCGGGCTTCTCCGGCAGAGGAAGGCCGTGTTCCCGGCAATAGGCCACCACGGACTCGCTCTTCGCCGAGGCGCGGACGTCGGAAATCTTCCGGGGCACATCGGCGGCGGCGACATCCAGATAGGAATGGAATTGTCCTGCGAAGGAATGGCCGGCGCCATCTTCCATGGACGCGGAGGATCGCACGGCAAAGGGACCGGATCCGAGTTTTTCGACGAAGGGGGGAAGTTCCTCGCGGGTCCATGCGGCATCCGAAGGAACGACGAACCAATCGGGAATCTCGAAGCCATGTTTGCCGAGGCGGGCCAACGAGGCTGCCTTGCCGCCCAGGCGGGCGAGTTCGGACGTGTCCGGATGGAGGAATGGCATGGGGTCGCTAACAGGTTAATGCCGCAAAACGAGGGGAACAAGCCCGAGCACGAGGTAAAGCGCCAGTGTCCATACGGCGGAGATCATCTCGATTTTCTTGCCGGATGTCGCGCCGCGCAGGTAGCCGGGAAGAATCGCCAGGGCGATTACAAACGCGACGCCAAGGGTCGCCGTGACGGGCAGGGTGAAGGCGATCGCGCGGGCGGCCATCCCGGCGCAGATGGCGGTGGTGAGCATCGCGGCGAGCCACGCTGTCGCGCCACCGGATTTGCCCCACAGGCGGCTGTAGGTTTCCACGCCCTCCTCCTCGTCGGCTGGCTGGCGGAGTTTCCGGCCGGTTTCGATGACGATACCGTTGAAGAAGCTGGCGGCGAGGAACCAGCCGAGGCCCGGGGGCGCGCTACCGCCGCGGGGCAGCCATTCGCAGGCGGTGGCAGAGAAATCCACGAGGGGCATAACGCCCATGTGGGTGAGCAGGTAAATCACCGGACGCTTCTTGAGCCACTCGCGGCAGAAGAACTCCACTGTCATCAGGGACAGGTAGGTCCAAGCCAGACCCAGCACCCAGAGAAGCCGTGGGTCCAGCAGGAGAACGAGCACCGTCTGGGCGATGGCCGCGAGCACGAAGACCCCGCGCAGCGAGGCGAGCGTGACGAGACCGCGGGGCACCGGGCGATAGGGCCGCCAGCGGGCGTCCTCCTCCTTGTCTTTGAACTCATCCGCAATGCGGAGCTGCAGGAACATCAGCAGGCACACGCCGAACGCCGTGCCGTACATTTGCGCGGTAGGCACGGCCGCGCCACGCAGAAGGCTGGAGAAGGATACGGCGCAGGCGCTGAACGCGGCGATCAGCGGGCCGTGGGCCGCCAGCGGAAAACGTTCCTTCTGATAGATCCACCAGCGGTTCATGGAGCCTTGCGGGTGCGCGCGAGCTTCCTGTGCGCCCTGGCGAAATGCCCTGCGCCGAGCGCGGCGATGATCGAGAGTTCGCCGGCAAGGAGGAGGCCCGTGCAGACTTCCGCGAGAGCACGGGCTTTTCCGGAGCCGGCCAGCCCCATCAGTTCCAGGCAGGCCTTCTGGGTCGGCAAGCCGGTGCCGCCGCCGACGGTGCCGACCATGATGCCGGGCAAAGTGACGGAAGCATACAAGCCGCCCTCCGGCGTGACCTCGAAGCGCGTCACCCCGGTGGCGGACTCGGCGACGCAGGCGGCGTCCTGGCCGGTCGCCAGATAGAGTGCGGCGAGGCCGTTGGCGAAGTGGCCCTGAATGCCGATGGTGCCGCTGAGCACGGCGCCGATCGCGGACATGCGCCAGTATTCCGCCATCGCTTCCGGAGTGGTGTGGAGGTATTTGGAGACGAGGTCCGCGGAGAGATTCACCTCCGCCGTGACCTTCTTGCCGCGGGAGGCGGTGAAGGCGCGCGCGCTGGCCTTCTTATCGCCTGATAGATTCGACTCCACATAGTGGCGCAGGGGTTTCAGGGGCGAGGAGGCGACGATCTCGTCACAAACGGCCTGGGTGGCGAGGGTGACCATGTTCTGGCCGGAGGCATCGCCGGTGGTGAAGTCGAAGTTCAGATAGACGTGGTTGCCCTCCACGGTGCTGCCCACGTCCACCAGCTTGCCATGCGCGGTGGTGGTCGAGACGATGCGTTGGAAATCCTCGAAGCGGGACATCGCCCAAACCACGAACTGGCAGGCATCCGAGATGGTGGCGAACACGAAAGCCGGCGCCCGGCTGAGGTTCTCGTAGAGGACCATCGACGAGCATCCACCGGCGGCGCTGATGACCTTGCAGCCGCGATGGTAACTCGCGACCAAGGCGGCCTCGGTGGTCGCCAGAGGAATCCAATAATCGCCTTTCGCGGCGAGGCCGTTCACGCGCAGGGGCCCGGCCAGACCGAGGGGCATGCGCATGAGGCCGATGAAATTCTCGATGTTTCCTTGGTACGAGGAAAGCTCGTCCGAGGTGCCATGGAGCAGCAATTCACGAAGCTCCGGGGGAGCGCCGGTTTCCGCCCAAAGTTCGAGAGCGCGCGCCTCGGAAATCTTCGCGCCGCCGGGGGGCATGTGAGGGAGATTTTCCAGATCCGGAAGCAGGCGGCGGGCCGCTTGTTCCAGGGTATCCTCGCCAAGCATCCTGACCGCGTGATCCTGCGTCAGTCCTCGCTTTCCGGTCATGTGCAGACGATTGCCGGGCGGAGTTGTCACGTCAATGGCTTTGAAATACCACGGATTTCCTTTGGAAATGAATCCTTGCCAACCTCCGGGGCAGGGGCTAAAGGCAATGCGTCCATCATTGCAAATGAGCAAGAGGGCGCGCTTCTCCCGGTCTTTCACGCCATGGTCCCGGGAAGCGTAGACAAATGATGGCGAATCCAAGAATAGACTAAAATGGACATCTACGTGGGCAACCTGCCCTACACCGCTACTGAAGAAGACGTTTCCGGCCTCTTCGCCGCTTATGGACCTGTTGACCGGGTCAAAATCATCACCGACCGCGAGACGGGCCGCTCCAAGGGCTTCGCATTCGTGACGCTCGGCGACCAGAGCCAACTGAACGCTTCGATCGAGGCACTCAACGGTTTTGAATACCAGGGCCGCGCGCTCCGTGTGAACGCGTCCGAGCCGAAGGAAAACAAGCCGTTCCGTCCGGGTGGCGGCGGCGGTGGTGGCTACGGTGGCGGCGGCGGAGGAGGCGGCTATGGCGACGACCGCCGTGGTGGCGGTGGCGGCTACAAAGGCGGCAGCGGCGGTGGCGGCGGCTACAAAGGTGGCG
>CAXTTX010000549.1:0-3494 GCA_964247045.1 uncultured Verrucomicrobiales bacterium
GCTACAACGGGCGGGACCGCGGGATCTTGGGGCAAATTTCCGGTTTTTTCCGACATTTCAGCGGATGAAGTAGCTGAGGTGTTCGAGCTCGAGGGCGAGATCGACGTTGTTAACGGTGACGTCCGGGGTGACTTCGAGGACGATGGGAGAGAAATTGAGGACGCCCTGGATGCCTGCGGCGACGAGGCGGTTGACGACCGACTGGGCGAATTCCACGGGGACGCAGAGGATGGCCAGCTTCACCGACTTGGCGGCGATGAAGGATTCCAGGTCCGAATCGGGAAAGACGGGCACGGTGATGCCACGGCTTTTGGCGATTTCCGGATGGGCGTCGAAGGCGGCGACGACCTCGAAGCCTTCCTTTTCGAAGCCGTGGTAACGGAGCAAGGCGGAGCCGAGATTTCCCGCGCCGACGAGGATGACCGGCTGGAGGTGCTCGCGGCCTAGTGTTTCACGAATGATGGAGGAGAGAACCTCGACGGGATAACCGAGGCCGCGGGTGCCGAACTGGCCGAAGTAGGCGAGGTCCTTGCGGAGCTGGGCGGGCTTCACGCCGGCGGCGCGGGCAAGGGTGGTGGAGCTGACGGTGTCCACGCCGTTGTCGTGGAGCTTCTGGAGGCTGCGCAGATAGATCGAGAGCCGATAGATCGCCTTCTTCGGGATATCGACCTTGCCGATTTTTTCAGGCTGTTCCACGGGGGTGGTTTGTTAGAGGGCTTCCGGCTTCTGCAGCAGGGCCGAGACGCGGTTGAGAAGGACGCCCGCGCCACCGCCGTCCACCACGCGGTGGTCGAAGGTGAGGAGCAGATCCGCCTCGGTGGCGGGCAGGAAGGCTTCCACCTGATTGCTCCAGACCGGGCGTTTCACACCCGCGCCGATGCCGAGGATCAGGGTTTCGTTCGGGAGGGGGATGGGAGTGCCGATGGTGAGGCCGAAGGTGCCGAAGTTGGTCACCGTGGCGATGCCGCCGCTGCAATCCTGCTCGGTGAGGCGGCGGCGGCGGGCACGGCTGACCAAGTCGTCATACTCGGCAACAAGATCGGGCAGGGATTTCTGATCCACCCGGCGGACCACGGGGACGACGACGCCATCTTCCACCTGCACGGCCACGCCGATGTCAAAGGCGCGCGGGTGCACCACCTTGTCACCGATGAGGTAGCCGGCGGTGGTGGGGTTTTCCGCAAGGGCGAGGGCAAAGGCCCGGAGCACATAGAGCGTGAGGCCGGGCTTCGGCGATTGGAGGCGGCGGTGGTCCAGAACGCGGTCCAGCATGGCCGGCAGTCCGACCGTGGCGAGCGGGCGGGTCCAACTGCGGCGCATGGCATCCGCCACGGCGAGGCGCATGGGCGATGCCTGGGAGCTGGGCCAGGCGTCGAGGTAGTCGAGGAACCGTTCGAGGTCCTCGACGGTCACACGACCACCCGCGCCGGTGCCGACGATGGCGGAAATGTCCGCCTCGCGAATGCCGAGGTCGTCCATGCGCGCGCGCATGCGCGGGGAAATGTAATGCGCTCCGAGCACGCCGGTGGGGACGGGCAGGCCCTTCACGCTGGGGACCACGGCGGGCGCTTCCTCGTAGGCGTCACCATCGAGGGCGAAGTGGAGGTTAGCCTCGGCCTTATTGGACTCGTGGCTCTGGGCGGAGGCCTGGCGCTTCGCTTCGAGGGACTCCAGGGACTCGACTCCGGTGCGGCGGATTTCCTCCTCGGTGACCTCCAGCAGACCCAGCAAGGTGCCGACGGAATAGGAGATGCCTTCCTGGGCACGGAGGTCGGAGACGATGCCATCGCAGAGGGTGGTCACACCCATGACCGCCTTGTTGGTCTCCACCTCGATGATTTCCTGGTCCGTGCGGACAGAGTCGCCCACGGCCACTCCAAGGCGGATTACGGTGGCCTCGGCGATGGATTCGCCGAGCTGGGGCATGAGGATGGGAACCGTGGGCATGGCGATTCGAAATTCGGATTTCCGGGAAAGTTGCTAGAAAGAGAGCAGGCTGCGCAATGCCTCGCAAATAGACTCCGGGGTAGGGCGGTGGGCTGCCCAGAGTTTCGGGTGATAAGGAACGGGAGTGTCGCGGGCGTTGAGGCGCTGCGGCGGGGCATCCAGCAGGTGGAAGCCCTCCGAGGCGACGCGGGAAACGACTTCCGCGGTGACTCCACCCCAGGGAAATGCCTCGCCCACGGCGAGCAGGCGGCCGGTGCGGGCAACGGAGGCGAGCACCGTGTCGAGATCGAGGGGCTTCACCGACCGGAGATCGACCACCTCGATTTCCCAGCCGTCCTGGCTGAGGCGGTCGGCGGCGCGGATGGCCTCGTGGACCATCGCGCTGTAGGCAACCACGGTGGCATGCTTGCCGGGGCGGGCGATCCGGGCCTGGCCGATGGGCAGGTGGTCGCCGTTGATCGATTTCGCCTTGAGCCAGCGGTAGAGGAACTTGTGCTCGCAGTAAATCACCGGGTCGTCCAGGCGGACGCCGTCGATGAGCATGTGATAGGCATCCGAAACGGTGGCGGGTGTGAGCACGACCAGGCCCGGATACTGGGCGTAGATGCCTTCCATGCTCTGGCTGTGGAAGGGGCCCGAGCCGGGCGTGCCGCCGGAGGGAAGACGCACCGTCAGCGGGATCGGCATGCCGGTCCGATAGAAATGGGTGGCCGCCTGGTTGATGATCTGGTTGAAGGCCAGCGAGGAAAAGTCCGCGAACTGCATTTCCACGATAGGCCGCATGCCCTCGATGGCGGCGCCGATGGCGAGGCCGACCATGGCGTCCTCCGAGATCGGGGCATCGAACACGCGGTTCGGAAATTGTTCGACCAGACCCTTGGTCGCCTTGAAGGCACCGCCGAAGGTGGCGATGTCCTGGCCGTAGAGGAAGACGCGGTCATCCTCGCGCAGGAGCTTTTCCTGGGCCTCGCGGATGGCATCGATGTAGGTGACGCTCACTGTGCTTTCGAAAGGGAAGGGGATTCCTGGGCGGCCGGCGCGAAGCGGGTGGAGAGCGCCCGCCAATCTTCCTGATAGGGATCCGGAACCGGTTCCTGCTGGGCCTGGGCGACGGCGCGCTGCACCTCCTCGGCGAACTGGTCCTGCCAGGCGAGGATTTCATCGACGCTGGCAAGCTGGTTCTCGACGAGTTGGCGCATGGCCACCTCGATGCAGTCCCGGCCGTAGTGGCCGCCGCGGACTTCCTGCGGCACGTAAGAGCCATCGTCGTGCTCGCCGTGGCCGGAAAGACGGAGCAGGCGGGCGACGACCATTTGCGGTCCACCACCCTCGCGGGCACGGCGGACGGCCTCGCAGATGACGGAGGCACAGGCGAGAAGATCGGTTCCATCGACGGAATAGCCGCCGATGCCGTAGCCGCGGGCTTTTTCGACCAAGTCCGCGCAAGCGAACTGGCGGTGGTTCGGCGTTGAGTAGGCGAACTGATTGTTGCCGATGACGACGACGAGCGGCAGGCGTTCCACGGCGGCGATGTTCAGCCCTTCATG
>CAXTTX010000550.1:0-3493 GCA_964247045.1 uncultured Verrucomicrobiales bacterium
GAATGAAGGAGATCGGGTGAAGCTGGTCGTTCTGGCGGCCGTCGGGGCGAGTCATGAACGCAGTGAACCCAAGCGCGGCACAAGGCGCAAGCGCGGAGGGGAGGCGATCGGAGGCAGGCTCTGCCCCCCTCTATTTCCCCCGTCTATTCCTCGCCATCATCATCGTCCGGAATCACGATGGGAGCTTCTTCGGCCAACCCACCCTTGCCTTCCTCGGGAGCGGCTCCCTTCGGTGGCTCGGGAGGAGGCGGTCTGGCCATGGCAACCCGCTGGATCATGGCACGTTGCTCGGCGATCCGCGCCTGGTACTGGCCCATCTGGCCGGGACTCAGGATGCCATCAAAGCAGCGGAGCATCTCCTCCAGCTCGGCCTTTTGCTTCTCGATGACCTTCTGGTGGGCGACCTCCGGGTCCAGCAGCTCGACCGGTTCCTCGCCCATCTTGGCCAAGGTGAGCACGCCCTCCGCAGAAAGTTCCTGCTCTCCGGTGGGCAAGAGGGAACTGTCGAGCAGGAGGCTCGCGGAGGCGGGGATGGTCTGGAGGTCCACCCGTGCCTTCTGGCGGAGGCGGGCGAGCGCCTCCTCGCGCTGGCCGGGAGAAATATCGGCGTCCTGCATCACCTGCGTGAGGAGCTGTTGGGCGCGGACCTCCACCCCGTTGTCGCGCTGACGGTCCCGGACATCTTGGAATTTCGCGAATTGCTCCGGCGTGAGGAGTTCGCGCAGGCCGGCTTCCACATCATTGCCGCGCTTGGTCAGATCCATGATCACGGAGCCCGTCTCGCTTTTGTCGTTCTTGATCTTGTCCATCAGGGAGGCGATCGCCCCCTGCTGGTCGATTGAAAGGCCGAGGGCCTCCGCAAGGCGCAGCATCTTGGCTTCCTGCTTTGTTTTCGGCCCTTTCTCATATTGCTCGGCCAGCGGGAAATCGCCGGCCTTCACCTCCGCCGGGGGCCTGCCCGCGGCCTGGGTCGGCCGGGAATCGCGCCCCGGACGTTCACCCGTCCGGTTGGCCTGCTGCTCGACCGTGGTTTCCCCGGGCGGCAGAGCCGGCGCGGCGGCGGGTTTCACCAGCCACGCGACGGCAAAGCCGAGCACCGCGGTGGCGGCGGAAAAAAGGTACTGGGATTTCATGCGTTCCGGATGGCGGTGATCGCCGCGGCCATGTCTGGCGCGCGGAAGGTCGAGGAACCGGCCACCATCACATTCGCCCCCGCCGCAAAACAACGGCTGGCGGTGACCGCGTCGATCCCTCCATCCACTTCAACGTGGTAGGACAGCCCTTTTGTCTCCCGAAGTTTCACCGCGGCCTCCACCTTATCCAGAACCTCCGGCATAAATGCCTGACCACCAAAGCCCGGCACCACCGTCATGCAAAGCAGCAGGTCGATTTGGTCCAGAAAAGGTTCCGCAGCTTCCACGGGCGTCGCCGGGTTGATGGCAAGGCCCGCCAGACAACCCGCCTCGCGGATCCGCCGCAGCGTTTCCGCCACATCGTGATCCGCCTCCACATGGACCGTGATCAGGTCCGAACCCGCCGCGATGAAGCGGGGCAAATAGTGGTCTGGCCGGGAGATCATCAGGTGGACGTCCAGGAAAATGTCGTTTGACTCGTGGACCGCTTGGATCAGGACGGGGCCGAAGGAGATATTGTCCACGAAGTGGCCGTCCATCACGTCCATGTGCATCCAATCGGCACCGGACTGGATGGCACGGCTGACTTCCTCGTGAACACGTGAAAAATCCGCCGCCAGCAGGGAGGGGGCGATGACTCGGTCTTTGAATGTTCTAGGGATCACCGCCGGATACGAACCATGGAAACGGCCCCTCCGCACGGGAAAAATTTCCGCATGGCCCGGTTGAGCTGACAGGTTTCCCAAGAGGGCCCCCCATGTTTCCTTTTCGCCGCGCCCGCCGGCCTTGCCTCGAAGGTGCGCATCGGATACGGCCTGCGGGGTGGAAGACGAATGGCCGATCATTGACCTGCACAGCGACGCCTATTTCATGGGTCAGGCCCTGCGGGAGGCTCGCAAGGCTTACACGGCGGAAGAAGTGCCGGTCGGCGCCGTCGTCGTGCGGGAGGGAAGGATCATTTCCCGGGCATGGAACCAGGTGGAAACCCTGAAGGACGCGACGGCCCATGCCGAAATGCTGGCTCTCACCGCCGCCCAAGTGGCACTGGGGGACTGGCGGCTGGAGAAATGCACCCTTTACGTGACCAAGGAGCCCTGTCCCATGTGTGCGGGAGCCATCGTCCATTGCCGGCCGGAGCGGGTCGTATTCGGCTGCCCCGATCCGAAGGCAGGAGCGGCTGGAAGCTGGATCAACCTGCTGGAGGCGAACCCGCCGCTGAATCACCGCTGCGATGTGACGGCGGGAATCCTGGGCGAAGAATGCCTGCACCTGCTGCAAGGTTTCTTCCGGGAAGCGAGGGCGCGCAACAAGATGGGGAAGGCTGGCGAACTGCCGAACACGGAAGCCTAAAGGCCTGGCGGCTCACTTGTCGTCGATCTGCAACCGCGCCGGCGGCTTGAGGCGGATCCCCGGCTCCATCTCACCAAGATCCAGACTGTCCAGCACGTTCGTCCGCCGCCGGACCAGCCCGGGCTCCACGGAAGTCGCCAGGAAGCTGGGAAGCTCCGTATGATAAGGATCCTCGCCAATCAAGACAGGCTCCTTGGGGCGAACCGGCACCGCATCAAGCGCGGAAAAATTGCTCAGGGCGTTCTCGGGGGAAATCCCCTCCCCCACCGCACCAGAGTGAATCGTACACAAGGGGAGGCCTTCCGTTCCCCGGCGGAAATACTCCGGCAGCGTCGAAGGACGATAGCTTACCGTGCCGGAGGCGATGTCCTCGATGTGCTCGTTGCAATACGGGGTGGCCCGCTGGCCGGAAACCGAACAGATCGGCACCTGCACGACGTTGGAAGGAGGGACGAACTCGCCGCCGCCGAAATAGGGGGTGGCCGCGTTCATCACGGCCTGCCAGACCGGCATCGAAAGGTCGCGGCTGAAGGCCCCCTCGTAGATCGGCTCGTCGCCGCCCTTGAGGAAGCCGGTCCAGACGCCGCAGGTGACCCGCTTGTTGTAGCCGAGGAACCAGGTGTTCGCGAAATCCCCGGTGGTGCCGCCTTTGCCCGCGCCAGTGAAGGGCTTTTCGATCATCCCATCGAGAACGCCCTTGGAACTTCCCCGGTAAAGCGAGCCTGCCATCATGCTGTGAATCTGCCAGGCGACGCCGCTGTCGATGATCTCCTTACTGGCGAGGGAAGGACGTTCGCGGCGGAAAACCACCCGGCCGGAAGAATCCTCGACGCGGTCCAGATAGACGAGACCCTCGGCCGCGGAATTTCCACCCCGGGCAAAGACAGCCATCGCCTTTACCGCCTGCCGCATGTTGACCTCCTCGAAACCCACGGCCAGGCGCGGAAGCAACTCCGCGTTCTGAAGAGGCAGGCCGAAGAGCTTGCCGGTATCCGCGACGCGCTGGAGGC
>CAXTTX010000551.1:0-3460 GCA_964247045.1 uncultured Verrucomicrobiales bacterium
ACCTGGCGAGTCCAGAGGCCGGGTATATCACCGGAGCGAGCCTGCTGGCGGATGGTGGGTTCGCCGCGTGAGGATGGACTGAAAGAGCCAGCCGGACTTCGCTTTCGGGGCGTGGTCCGGCTTTTCCGTGGGAGGTGGGCCGCAACGTGGAATCATTTCTTTTTCCCGGGTGCCGGTTTAAGGACGCTATCCAGAAGTCCCAGCATCTTCTCCCAGCCGGAGATGGTGGATTTTTCGTATCCGGGGCGGAGACCCTCGTGCCTCAGGTGGAGTTTGGAACCTCCTTCCACGGGAGCGACGGTGATCGTGACGGTGTCGAAATCCGCGGCAAATTGCGGCATGCCGAAGGTGAATGCGAGACGGCGCGGGGAGTCGACTTCGAGGTATTCGCCAGTGGCGACGTATTGCTTTTTGCCGCTGGTGCGGGTGATGGTGTATTTACCGCCGGTCCGGGGATCGAGGTCCGTGGTGGTTTTGCCGGTCTTGGTGGCGAAGAGCCATTTCGCGGCGAGGGCGGGGGTGATGCAGGCGTGGAAGACTGCCTCCGGTGGTACGGGGTAGTGGTGGAAGGTTTCGATGGAAACGCGCGGACCATCGTATTCGTAGGCGATCGGCATGGCAGTTGGAAGTTTCTATAGGTCTGCGGCCCCGCAAAGAAAAAGTGGCGCAGGGAAGTTTTTTGGCGAAACTTCCAAATGCGTGTCCGGGAATCCGTGGGCCGTCCGTCGTGTTGTTGAAAGAGAAACTCCAACCGCGAACATTACCAACACCATGAGCACTGAAACCGAAGTCCCCGCCGCCGAAGCCCCAGGCTGTCCCCAGATGCCACCGCCCGTTGCCCAGCACGAGTGGTTGCAGCAGTTCGCGGGCGACTGGGAATCCGAAGTGGAAATCTTCTTCGACCCGGCCGGGCCACCGATGCAAACTACCGGACGCGAAAAACTCCGCATGCTGGGAGGATTCTGGCTGATTTCCGAATCCACCAGCGATTGCGAGAAGATGCCCTATTCGAACATCATCACCATCGGTTACAGCCCGGCGAAGGGCAAATACATCGGCAGTTGCGTTGACAGCATGATGGCGAAGATGTGGATCTACGAAGGCACCGTGAGCGGGAACAAGATCACGCTCGCGACGGAGGGGGAATGCCCCGACAAGCCGGGCAAGGTGCGCCAGTTCAGCGAATCGCTGGAATTGGTGGACCAGGACCACAAGGTTTTCAAGAGCCAGATCCAACAGGACGACGGTACCTGGCAGACCTGTCTGGTCGTGAAAGCCACGCGCGTGAAGTAGGAATTTTTCCCATAACTCACAACCTGAAATACCATGAGCTACGAAAGCACGATAGACGTGAATGATCCTGTCACCGGGCATGAGGTGGTTTCCCACGCGGACTGGATCGCCGCCCGCAGGAAGCTTCTCGAAAAGGAGAAGGAATACACCCGTCTCGGGGACGAACTGAACGAGGCCCGCCGTGCCCTGCCGTGGGAGAAGGTGGAAAAGAACTACGTTTTCGATGGTTCGGACGGAAAGGTGTCGCTTGGCGATCTTTTCGAAGGGAAGCGGCAGCTCGTCGTCTATCACTTCATGTATGCTCCCGGCTGGGAGGAGGGTTGTGTCGGTTGCTCGCATCTGTCGGACCAAGTCGATGGTCCGCGGCAGCATTTCGAGCGGGTGGATGTGTCATTCGTGGCGATCTCGCGGGGAACTCCCGCGGAACTGGAGGCCTTCAAGAAGCGGATGGGCTGGACATTCGATTGGGTTTCCTCCGGGGGCACGGATTTCAATTACGACTACGGCGTGTCCTTCACGCCGGAGCAGGTGGCCAGCGGCAAGATTCCCTATAACTATGGGACGACGGAGCAAGTCTATGACGAGCTTCCCGGGGTGAGCGTTTTTTACAAGGACGAGGACGGAACCATTTTCCACACCTATTCCTCCTACGGGCGCGGGCTGGATATCCTGCTGGGGTCGCATCACTTTCTCGACCTGACACCGAAAGGCCGTTGCGACGGGAAAGGGTTCGGAAGCTGGCTGCGCTTTCACGATCAATACGAGAAAACGGGGACGGCAAGCTGCTGCGGCTGCAAGTAAGGGCCATGAAAGCCATCCTCCAAAACTGTTGCCAATCCGAACGGTTCCGGCATGTCGGGGCTGGGAAACGGGGCAGGGGGATGGCGTGGCTGGTGCCCGGCGCGGTCCTGTTGCTGATGCCGAAGTGCCCGGTGTGCCTTGCCGGTTACGTGGCCTTGGTCAGCGGGATCGGGGTGTCGCTGCCCGTGGCATCGTCGCTGCGCATCGGCCTGATCGGGCTTTGCGTGGCCTCGCTGGGTTTCCTGATAGTCCGGCGGATTTATCGCTGGCGGCGCGGATCGCACCGCCTATGGTCCGGGCATGCGCTACCTGATGAAACAGAAGTTCTGGTCCCTGGGCGAAGATTTCATCATCCGGGATGAAAGCGGCGCGGACTGCTATCAGGTGGATGGCCGGGTCTTCAGCTTCGGCGACAAACTCGGCCTCCAGGACATGGCGGGCAATGAACTCGCGTTCATTTCCCAACGGCTTCTCTCCTGGGGTGCGAGCTATGAGATCCACCGGCCTGGCTTGCCGGTCAGCTTGGTGAAGGAAAAACTCCTGACGCTTTTCCGCTGCAAGTTCTCCGTGGATGGTCCCGGCGATGACGACTACCTGGCCGAGGGCGATTTTCTCGATCACGAATATGTGATTGAGGGCCCCGGGGGGCCGGCGGCGATTGTCAGCAAGCGGTGGTTTTCGTGGACGGATACCTACGGGGTGGAAATCGCAGCCACCGCGGATCCGATCCTGATGCTTGCCACCGCGGTGGTGGTCGATCTGGTTTGCCACGACGAAAACAAATCGCAGCACTGATCGATATTGCGCGCGGGGCGCTTTCCCCGGTATCGTGCGCCATGGAGAAGAACCGCCTGGAGGCGTTCAGCGACGGCGTGCTGGCGATCATCATCACGATCATGGTACTGGAAATCAAGGTGCCCCATCAGGCGGGCAACTTTTCCGACCTGACGCCATTGCTGCCGGTGTTCCTCAGCTACCTGATGAGTTTCGTCTATGTCGGCATCTACTGGAACAACCATCATCACATGTTCCACACGGTGCGGAAGGTGGGAGGAGCGGTACTGTGGGCGAATCTCCACCTGCTGTTCTGGCTATCGCTGTTGCCCTTCACCACCGGCTGGATGGATGAAAACCACTTCATGCCCGCGCCGGTCGCGGCATACGGGTTCGTGTTGCTGATGGCCGCCATTGCCTATGTGATCTTGCAGCAGTCGATCATCCGCTTCGAAGGGCCGGAGTCGGTGCTAGCCACCGCCGTGGGAAAGGATTGGAAAGGGAAGGTGTCGCCCTTGCTCTATATCTCGGGAATCTTGCTGGCGTTTGTCAGCCCGTGGCTGGCCTGCGGGATGTATGCCGCCGCCGCCCT